>CAMATS010000201.1 GCA_945861195.1 Rhodoferax sp. OV413 | reverse complement strand
GCAGATTGTCGACCTGGTGGTGCGCCACCATTACGGCAACCGTGATGATCTGAACCACCAATCGCGCACTGTGGCATCGGTGCTGACTGCCGAGCAGGCTGGTCGGGTCACCTGGGTGCACCATCCGCTGGTAAAAAAACACCCGTTCACCGGCCGCCGGGCGCTCTATGCGGTCAGCGGCAGCTCGTTTGGCATCGAGGGCATGGACGACGCCGAGGCCCTGGCCCTGTTGCGCGAGCTCTCGGCCCATTCAACCCAGGCCCGTTACCGGCACACCCATGATTACGACAACGGGGACCTGATTGTTTGGGACAACAGCCTGCTCTTGCACGCAGCCCCGCTGGTTGACCTGAGCCGGCCGCGTACGCTGTGGCGCGTGACAGTGCTTGAAGGCCAGGCCAGCAGTCTGTCCCTAGTGGCACAAGCAAAAAAATACCCTTAAATCGGCAACCGGTCACGCAGCCGGTAGTAGGCTACCGAGGGGGCTAAAAACCAGGGGTTGCCGCTGTAGAGGGGCCGGGTTTGGAAGGCCAGTCCGTCCAGTGCGGTCTGGCCCTCTTTGAGGCCCAGCACCTGCTGCCCGATGCGCATGCCAAAGTAGCTGGCGGTACCAACACCAGCGCCGCAGTAGCCCATGGCGTAGTGCAGGCCATCGTGCTTGCCCAAGTGCATCAATTCATCGAATGTGTAAGCCACAAAGCCGCACCATGAGTGGCTGATGCGCACCGCAGCCAGCTCGGGAAATATGGCCGCCATATCAGCATGCAGTTTGGGCCCGCTGACCCGCGGGTCGGTCTCCTGGTGCGAGACCCGGCCGCCAAACAAGATACGTTGCCGGTCCGGTGAGGCGCGGTAGTAGAACACCACTTTTCGGGTGTCGCTGACGATACGGTTTTTCGGGATCAGGCGGTCCATCAGGCCCTCTGGCAGGGCCTCGGTGGCGATCATGTAGCTGCCGATCGGTATCACCCGGCGCTGCAGCCAGGGCGTGAGATTGCCGGTGTAGCCATTGGTGGCGATCACCACATCGCGCGCCAAAACATCGCCGCGAGCCGTGCTGACCCGAAACTGCTGGCCCTGCTTGGCAATCGCTGTGGCAGGGCAACGTGGCGCCACCAGCACGCCGGCAGCCTGGGCTCGCGCCAACAGACCCTGGTGGTAGCGCGCCGGGTGCACCGAGCAGTGCTGCTCGTAGACCACGCCGCCCCAGTAGGCGTCGCTGCCCAGCTCCTGCCTTTGCTCGGAGCGGGTCACCACATGGGCTTTAATGTTCAGGTTGGCTGGTTGGAGCTTGAGTTTGTCGGCCAGCGCCTGGTATTGGGCGGCGTTGTGTGCTGCATGGAAACGCCCGACTTGAGCGAAATCGCAGTCAATGCCTTCGCTGCGGACAAATTCGGCAACATATTCCAGCGACTGTTGGCCTTCGCGCAGGATGCCCAATGCCAGTTGCTCGCCGTGCCGTTTGGCCAGTTGGTCAAAGCCGGGCTTGATGCTGGTGGAGATTTGGCCGCCATTGCGCGTGCTGCAGCCCCAGCCGGCTTCCTCGGCGTCAACCACCAGGGTCGAGCGTCCGCCACGGGCGGTTTGCAAGGCGGCATGCAGGCCGGTGTAGCCGGCGCCAACCACCAGCACGTCAACCGTGGCTGGCAGCGCCAGGTCGGGCAGGGCAGGGCGGGGTGCGTCATCCCACCAGTAGGGCTTGGTTTTGCACTGAATCATCAATTCTTCATGGGTCATGCGGTTGCGCTCCGGAATACGGCAAGCACCAAATCAGCGCCTTTTTCGGCCAACAGGATGGTCGGGATGTTGGTGTTGCCAGAGGTGAGTGTAGGCTGCACAGAGCCGTTTTGAAGCTTTTGACAAACCACAGAACAGGGCTCAGGCTTTGCCCTTGCGCCTCACTGCAGGGGCCAGTCGCCGCTCCAACACTTGTGCCAGCACCTCCACGCCGGCAGCAATAAGTTTGGGTGATACGCCCCCAAAGCCCAGCACCAGGCCATTCGTACTCACCGGGGCGAGCGCATATCGGCCCAGCGGGGAGGCTGTGACCTGTTGCAAATCAGCATCGTGGGACACCGCCATGTCCGAGACTGCTGCAGGCAACAGGGCTACCGTGTGCAGACCGCTGTGGGCGGGCAAGACTTGCAGCAGCCCGCCCAGGCGCTGGTCCGCGGCCGCCAGCAGGGCGTCATGGCGTTCCCGGTAAAGCTGCCGCATGCGGCGGACATGGGAGGCGAAGTGCCCCTCATCAATGAACTCGGCCACGATGGACTGGGTGTGGGACGGCACACCCGCCAAAAAATTGCTCGTCATGGTGCCAAAGGTGTCTACCAGGGCTGGCGGCACCAACAAATAGCCCAGGCGCAGCGCTGGGAAGAGAGACTTGCTGAAGGTGCCGACATAAATCACCTGGCCGTGGGTGTCCACACTCTTGAGGGTGGGTGGCGGGCGCCCGCCAAAAAAAAACTCGCCGTCGTAGTCATCCTCGATCACCCAGGCGCCACACTGCTGCGCTGCATGCAGCAGGGCGAAGCGGCGCGGCAGGCTCATCACACAGCCCATCGGTTGCTGGTGCGAGGGCGTGACAAAGGCTAGCCTGAATCGCGGGCTCAGCCGCAGCGCTGTCTCCACCTGCAGGCCCTCGGTGTCCACTGGTACCGGTACCAAATTGGCGCCGCAAGCAATCAGGCTGTTGCGCGCACCAATCGCTCCGGGGTTTTCGAACCACACGTTTTCACCGGGGTTGAGCAATGTTGATCCGATCAGGTGGAAAGCCTGTTGGGCCCCGCAGACAATGAAAATCTGGGCCGGGTCGCAGGTAATACCACGGTTCACTCGCAGGTGAGAGGCCAGCGCCCGGCGCAGTTGGGACGAACCGGCCGGATCACCATAGCCCAGGATGTCGTCGCGCGCACCGCGCAGGTATTTGGCTGACAGGCGCGACCACTGCGACATCGGAAACGCGTCAAAAGCAGGCAGCGCGGTGGTGAAGGCCCGCGCGACATGGGGCAGGCGCTTGCGCTCACCGAACCGGCTGACCGCCTGCGCCATCATGGTCGACAGCCTGGGTGCTATGTGGATCACTGAAGACCTGTCTGGGGCTGCTGGCTTGGGGCGGCTGGCATTGAGTACCGAGCTGACAAAGGTGCCGGCGCCGGTGCGCGACTCAAGCAGGCCCTCGGCCACCAGGCGGTCAAACACTTCAATGATGGTGGTCCTTGAGAGCCCGAGCTCGCGCGCCAGAGTGCGACTGGCAGGCAGACGCTCGCCCGGCAAAAACCCGCCGGTCAGGATCATCTCGCGCAGCGCAATGCAAAGCTGCGTGCTCACCGGCTGATGGGCGTCGCGGTCGATCTTGATAGACAGCAGTAATGAACCCCCGGCGCGCTTGACCATGCAACCCCTGCCTTTGAAAAACCAAAATGGTATCAGCCATTGTTCAAAATGGACCTGTGAGCACGGCCAATTGCAGACCATGATGCAAGCATGAAGATCCAACGCATTGAAACTTTTTCTGACCCCTTTGTCGGTTTTGTCCGGGTCACCGCCGAGGACGGCAGCCAGGGCTGGGGCCAGGTGTCCACCTACCACGCTGACCTGACGGCCCAAATTGTTCACCGTCAGGTGGCGCCCTGGGCTTTGGGCCAGGACGCTACCGACATCCATGGCTTGAGCGCCCTGGTGCCTGAGCGGGAGCACAAGTGTCCAGGCTCTCACCTGTACCGGGCCCTGTGCGGCGTGGAGACCGCCCTGTGGGACCGGCTGGGCAAGGCCGAAGGCAAGCCGGTGTGCGAGCTACTGGGCGGCGCGCCGCGGCGCCTGCGGGCTTATGCCTCGTCCATGAAGCGCGACATCACGCCCAAAGACGAGGTGCGCCGCCTGCAGGGCTTGCGTGACCAGTATGGCTTTGATGCCTTCAAGTTCCGGGTGGGCGCCGAATACGGCCATGACAAAGACGAGTGGCCGGGCCGCACCGAAGAAATCGTGCCCGCCATGCGTCAGGGCCTGGGCGACGATGTGGAGTTGCTGGTGGACGCCAACAGCTGCTACTCACCGGCGCGCGCCATCGAGGTCGGCCGCCTGTTGGAGGCCAATGGCATCTGCCATTTTGAGGAACCCTGCCCCTACTGGGAGCTGGAGCAAACCCGCGCCGTGCGTGAGGCCCTGTCGATCGACGTGACCGGTGGTGAGCAAGATTGCTACCTGCCGATGTGGAAGCACATGATCGCCATGCACGCAGTAGACATCGTGCAGCCCGACGTCTGCTACATGGGCGGCATGGTCCGCAGCCAGCAGGTGGCGCAGATGGCGCACGCCGCTGGTTTGCCTTGCACCCCGCACAGTGCCAACCTGTCACTGGTGACGCTGTTCACCATGCACCTGCTGTGTGCCATTCCCAACCCCGGCAAATACCTGGAGTTTTCCATTGAAGGGCCCGACTATTACCCCTGGCAAGAGGGTCTGTATGTCGAGTCGCCTTATAAGATCAAGGATGGTCATATTGAGCTGCCGGCCGGACCCGGCTGGGGCGTTGATATCCACCCCGACTGGCTGCAACGCGCCCAGTACCAGATGAGCGAGGCGAGCTGAGTGACAACTGATTTGCAACGCTGGGTCCAGGAGGCCCAAGCCACCGGCACGCTGGCCGGCTTGCCGGATCGCCACTTTATTGATGGTGTTGCCCTGGCCTCAGCCGATGGCGGCACCATGGCCACGCTGGACCCAGGCACGGGCCGGGCGTTTGCCCAGTTTGCCGCCGGGCAGGCCGCCGATGTGGACGCCGCCGTGCTGGCGGCCAACCGTGCCCTGAAAGGCCCCTGGCGCGACATGGCGCCGGCCCAGCGCGGCCGCGTGCTGCACCGGGTGGCTGAGCTGATCCGTGCCAATGCGGCCCGCCTGGCGGTGGTGGAAACCTTGGATTCTGGCAAGCGGCTGGTGGAGGCCCTGGGCGACGTGGCCGGCGCTGCCAACTGTTTTGATTACTACGCCGGTGCCTGCGACAAGCACCAGGGCGACAGCATGCCCCTGGGCCCCGACTACCTGGCTTACACGCTCAACGAGCCAGTGGGTGTTACGGCCCACATCATTCCCTGGAACTACCCCCTGTCCACGGCTGCAAGAGGCATCGCGCCGGCGCTGGCAGCGGGCTGCACGGTAGTTGCCAAGCCGGCAGAGCAAACGCCGCTGACGGCGCTGATGCTGGCTGAGCTGTGTCACCAAGCCGGTGTACCGGCCGGGGT
>CAMATS010000200.1 GCA_945861195.1 Rhodoferax sp. OV413 | reverse complement strand
TACCAACCTCACCCAGGGCCGAGCCTGCGGCTTTCCGCTGAGCCAGGACTCAGGCGAATTGTTTTTTCGCGAGCAAGAGTTTGCCGCCTACTTCCCACCAGAGATCCTGCAGCACCTGTGCCGCTGCTCGCCACTGCAGAGCACCCACCCCGATTGGGGCCTGCGCGCCCTGCCCCAGGGGGAGTTACCCGTGGTGGTGGCGGCGCGGCTGAGCCTGAGCTTTCCTGTCTTGTTCAAGGCCCTGCCACTCTGGTCGCTGACTGAGGGCGGCGCCCCCTACCGCTGCTGGTTCTCGGACGGGGGCATTTGCGCCAATTTTCCGATCCACCTGTTTGACGCCCTGCTGCCGCGCTGGCCCACCTTCGGCATCAGCCTGGTAGACCAAAAATGGCCCGGCGGCCCAGACCTCTGGATCGTCCCAGCCTGTAAAGACCTGCCCGAGCAGCCGCACCCGCCCACGCCGCCGGGGCCCACTGCGCCAGCCTGGGGCCACTTGCTTGATTTTTTGAGCCAGATTCTGTCCACCGCCCGCAAGTGGAACGACAACGCCAGCGTACGCCTGCCCGGCGTGCGCGAGCGGGTGGTCAACATCTACCTTGACCCCCAGCAATACAAGGGCGGGCTCAACCTGAATCTGCGTGGAACAGACATCTTGCAACTGGCCGCCAAAGGCCAGGCCGCCGGGCAGTTGCTGGTAGACCAGTTTTTGGTTCGGCCTGAGCCTGCCGCTGTGCTTGCCAGCGAGCCATCCCAGCACTGGCATGCGCACCGCTGGCTGCGCTTCACGACCTTTGTCAACGCCCTGCAAGTCAAAATAGCCGGATTTCAACGGTCGGCCACACAGGCTGTGCACGCCCAGCCACTGGCCGACATGCGCAGCCAAATTCAGGCCAAGGCCCGACTGACACCCACGCAATCTCAGGCCCTGGCCGAAGCACAGACCGCGCTCGAGCACCTCGAGCACAGCCTGAACCCAAGTGGAGCGCCGGTACAACAACCCGCCAAGCCCCGCCCCCAAGCCGAGTTGCGCCTGCGCGCACCGCTGTAAGCCGCACCTGCTGAACAGTTTTGCGCCAGCCCGGGCAAACACACCCGCAGCACCAGCGCCGATCGCACGCAGCAGCCCGCCAAGAACCCGAGCAAAGTTAGCGCAAACAGCCCGTATAAACCTACTGCGCCCGGCTATACTCGTGCCCGCAAAAGCGCTTCAAACAGCGCCCAAGCAATGGCGCTTTAGCTCAGTCGGTTAGAGCGATGGAATCATAATCCACAGGTCCGCGGTTCGAATCCGTGAAGCGCCACCAGTTTCATGAAGCACTTAGCCCGTTGATTTTCTGCTTCACCGCTCGAGAGCCGCACCAGCACCCCTGAGCCATGCCCAAAAAAGTCTTCATTAAAACCTTCGGCTGCCAGATGAACGCCTACGACTCTGGCAAGATGGTCGATGTGTTGCAGGCGGCCCAGGGCTATGAGCCGACCGATGATGTCAACGCCGCCGACCTGATTTTGTTCAACACCTGCTCAGTGCGGGAGAAGGCGCAGGAAAAGGTTTTCTCTGACCTGGGCCGGATCAGGCACCTCAAAAAGAAAGGCGTGTTGATCGGTGTGGGCGGTTGCGTCGCCAGCCAAGAGGGCGCGGCCATCATTGAGCGGGCACCCTATGTGGATGTTGTTTTTGGTCCACAGACCCTGCACCGCTTGCCACAACTGCTGGCCGAACGCCAGCGGCTGAACCGAGCGCAGGTGGACATCAGTTTTCCTGAGATCGAAAAATTCGACCATCTGCCACCGGCGCGCGTAGATGGCGTCACCGCTTTTGTCAGCATCATGGAGGGCTGCTCCAAGTACTGCAGTTACTGCGTGGTGCCTTATACCCGGGGCGAAGAAGTGTCGCGCCCGTTTGAAGACGTTCTGATCGAGGTGGCCGGGCTGGCCGACCAGGGGGTGAAGGAGGTCACGCTGCTAGGGCAGAACGTCAACGCTTATCGCACCAGCATGGGAAGCACAGCCCAGACCGCTGACTTTGCCACCCTGCTGGAGTACGTGGCCGAGATCCCCGGCATCGAGCGCGTCCGCTACACCACTAGCCACCCCAATGAGTTCACGCCGGCGCTGATTGCCGCCTACGGGCGCCTGCCCAAGCTGGTCAGCCACCTGCATTTGCCGGTACAACACGGCGCAGATCGAATTTTGATGGCCATGAAGCGCGGCTACACCGCCATGGAATACAAAAGCACGGTGCGCAAGCTGCGCGCCATCCGGCCCGACATGGCACTCAGCAGCGACTTTATTGTGGGTTTCCCGGGTGAGACCGAGGAAGATTTCAACAAGATGATGGCCCTCATTGGCGATGTTGGTTTTGACAATTCATTTAGCTTTATCTTTAGCCCGCGCCCCGGCACACCGGCGGCCAACCTGGCCGACGACACACCGCATGAGGTGAAGCTGCGACGCCTGCAGCATCTGCAGGGCGTGATCAACGCCAGCATCAAGCGCATCAGCGAGAGCCGCCTGGGCACGGTGCAGCGCATTTTGGTGGAAGGCACCTCCAAGCGCGATGCCACTGAGCTCATGGGCCGCACCGAGTGCAACCGGGTGGTGAATTTTGTCGGCGCAGAGCGACTGGTGGGGCAATTGGTCGATGTGCGAATCACCGAGACCCGCAGTTACAGCTTGCGCGGCGAGGTGTTGACGACCGAAACCCCCAGAGGGCTCAAGCAAGCGGCCTGAGCAGATTTGCCAAAAGGCGCCCGGCGCACCGCGCCGGACCAGTCAGGCCCCGGTGCATGCTGATGCAGACCTTAGCAAAGCCGTCGGTTTCTAGCCGAAAAAACCGGTAGGCACGCGGGCACGCCCTAAAACGGCATCCTTGGCATACCTTTCATGCCGCCCATGCGCTTCATCATCTTCATCATGCCGCCGCCCTTCATTTTTTTCATCATGTCCTGCATTTGCTCAAACTCTTTGAGCATGCGGTTGACCTCCTGCACCTGGACACCTGCGCCATTGGCAATACGGCGCTTGCGGGTGGCCTTGATCAATTCCGGTTTGGCGCGCTCCAGCGGCGTCATGCTGTGGATGATGCCCTCTTTGCGCTTGATGTCTTTCTCGGCCCGAGCCATATCGACCTGGCCGGCCTTGGCCGCCATCGCGGCGGGGAGCTTGTCCATGAGGCTTGACAAGCCACCCATTTGCTTCATTTGCTGAATCTGCGCCAAAAAATCGCTCAAATCAAAGCCTGCGCCGCTCTTGACCTTGGCCGCGAGCTTTTGGGCCGCCGCCATGTCCACCCCGGCCGTCACCTGCTCCACCAGAGCCAGAATGTCGCCCATGCCCAGCATGCGCCCAGCGTGGCGCTGGGCGTCAAACACCTCCAACCCGTCAATTTTTTCGCTGGTGCCCACAAACTTGATGGGGGCACCGGTGACTTGGCGCACTGACAAGGCTGCGCCGCCGCGCGAATCGCCGTCGGTCTTGGTTAAAACAATGCCGCTCAGGGGCAGCGCCTCTTTGAAGGCGCGGGCGGTGTTGAGCGCATCCTGCCCCTGCATGGCGTCCACCACAAACAGGGTTTCCACCGGGTTGAGCGCCGCATGCAGGGCCTTGATTTCGAGCATCAAGGCCTCGTCAATGGCGAGGCGACCTGCCGTATCGACCAGCAGCACATCAAAAAAATGTTTTCTCGCGTAGTCGAGCGCGGCCAGGCCAATCTCGACCGGCTTTTGATCCGGTGTGCTGGCAAACCATTCGGCGCCGGCCTGAGCGGTTACGGTTTTGAGTTGCTCGATGGCCGCAGGTCGGTACACGTCGCCAGATACTGTAAGCACTTTTTTGCGGCGTTTTTCAATCAGGTGTTTAGCCAGTTTGGCCGTGGTGGTGGTCTTGCCGGCGCCTTGCAGGCCAGCCATCAGGATCACCGCCGGCGGTTGGGCCGACAGGTTGATGTCGCTGACCCCGTCCCCCATGGTGATGATCAACTCCTGGTTGACGATGCCCACCAAAGCCTGGCCAGGCGACAGCGACCCCAGCACCTCCTGCCCCAGCGCCTTCTCCTTGACCCGGGCAATGAAATCGCGCACCACCGGCAGGGCCACGTCGGCCTCCAGCAAGGCCATGCGCACCTCGCGCAACATGTCACCCACGTTGGATTCTGTGATGCGCGCCTGGCCGCGCAGGGACTTGACCAGGTGCGAAAGTTTGTCAGAGAGGGCAGATGCCATGCGGGGTTTTGCCGTTCAACGGCACCAAGAATTGAGCGCCAACTGGCCGTGGCGGGGGACAAAACGTTAAACTGTGTCGATGATTTTAGCCAGTGCCTCCCCCGTCAGCCTAACCATGGCACTGGGCGCCGTGGTCGCCTACACGGTCTCGGCTGCCAGCCTGCCACTGCTCAGCGCCCAAGTGGCGCGTGCAGCGCTCTGGCTGGCCTGGCTGGCACACGGCGCGCTGCTAGCCTTGGGGCTGGCGGGCGAGCAAATTTACTTCGGCTTCGCCCCCGCCCTGTCGGTCACCATCTGGCTGGTGACCCTGGTCTATGCGGTTGAAAGTTATTTTTTTCCGCTGTTGCAAATGCGCTGGCCGCTGGCCGCCCTGGGCGTTGCTGCCGTCGCCCTTGCAGTGCTTTTCCCCGGCAGCGCGCTGCACGCCAGCGCCTCGGCCTGGCTGCCGCTGCACTGGGCCTTGGGAATTGCCTCCTACGGTTTGTTTGGCACGGCGGTAGCCCATGCCTGGTACATGAGCCGCAGCGAACACAGAATTCGTTTGGGTCAGGATTCGCACAGCGGCGTGCCCCTCCTCACCCTCGAGCGACTCACCTTTCGCTTCATCAACGCCGGCTTCCTGCTGCTCTCGGCTACGCTGATCTTGGGCCTATTTTTTGGCAGTGAGCTCTATGGCGCAAAGGCTGCGCTCAAGTGGGACCACAAAACCGCATTTTCTTTGTTGTCCTGGCTGACCTTCGCCCTGCTGTTGTTCGGCCGGGCCCGCTTTGGCTGGCGCGGCAAGCGTGCGGTGCACATGCTGTACGCCGGCTCCGGCCTGTTGCTGCTGGCTTATGCCGGCTCACGCTTTGTGATGGAGATCATCCTGAGCCGTAGCCCATGAAGGTGATCCTGCTCTTCGCCGCCCTGCTACTTGGCGCTTGGCTCTGGCGCGCTGGCCGGCGTGCCAGACTCAAAGACCAAGGGCCGCGCAACAAGCCCCCAACACCGCCTCAAACCGAGATGGTGCCCTGCCTGCACTGCGCGGTGCACATT
>CAMATS010000199.1 GCA_945861195.1 Rhodoferax sp. OV413 | reverse complement strand
GTGCATGGCGCCCTTGGGCCGGCCCGTGGTGCCCGAGGTGTAGACCAAAATGGCCAGGTCTTCAGGGCGGCAGGCGTCAATGCGTTGCTGCAGGGCCTCGGGGTGTTGCGCCAGGTGGGCCCGGCCCAGCCCGCGCAGCGCTTCCAGGCCGATCACGTCGGGGTCTTGGAGGCCACGCAGGCCCTCCATGTCAAACACGACGATCTTCTGCAGGCCAGGCAAATGCGCACGCGCTGCCAATGCTTTATCGAGCTGTTCGTCGTCTTCGACAAACAGCAGGCGAGTGGCAGAGTCTTGGCACAGGTGCTGCAACTGCGAAGCTGCGTCAGTGGGGTAAATGCCGTTGGAGACGCCTGCGCAGGACAACACGGCCAGGTCGGCCCAGACCCATTCCACGGCTGTATTTCCCAGGATAGAAGCGCATTCGCCGCGCTTAAAGCCCAGACTGAGCAGGCCGCCTGCGATCTCGCGAACCGCCACAGCGGTTTGGTCCCAGGTCCAGCTGCGCCACAAACCCAAGTGCTTTTGCCGCAGCCAGACTTTGGGCCCCCGCTGTTTGACAGCGTTCCAGAACATAGCGGGAATAGTCTCGCCTGCCAGAACGATCTCGTGACAAGGCTGGATATGGCTGGTATCCCACAAACCTGGTGCTGGCTTGATGTTCATCGCCATGTTTTCTTTTTCTTCCAGCGGCGCTCGCCGCGCATACCGTCTTCTTTGAGTCCGAGGTAGAACTCTTTGATGTCGTCTTTTTCGCGCAGGCGGGCGCAGCTGTCTTCCATCACGATGCGGCCGTTTTCCAGGACATAGCCGTAGTCGGAGGCGTTGAGTGCCATGTTGGCGTTTTGTTCCACCAGCAAAATCGTGGTGCCGCGTTCGCGGTTGATGCGCAACACGATCTCAAAGATCTCTTTGGTCAGTTTTGGGCTCAGGCCCAGGCTGGGCTCGTCAAGCAGCATCAGGTCGGGATTGGCCATTAAGGCCCGCGATATCGCCAGCATCTGCTGCTGCCCACCCGACAACAGGCCAGCGTCTTGCGTGGCCCGCTCGCGCAGGATGGGGAAGTAGCTGTAGACCAGCGCCATGTCAGCGGCTACCGCGTCACGGTCTTGGCGGGTATAGGCGCCCATCAGCAGGTTGTCGTACACGCTAAGCAGTGCAAACACCTCACGGCCTTCGGGCACATGGCTCAGGCCCTGTTGCACAATAAAAGCCGGATCCCGCGCTGTGATGTCCTCGCCCTTGAACTCGACCCGCCCCTTGCGCGGATCAATGATGCCGGAGATGGTTTTCAGGATGGTGGTCTTGCCCGCGCCATTGGAGCCCAGCACGGTGGCTATTTCCCCCCGGCGCACCTGCAGGCTGACACCGCGTATGGCTTTAATCGGGCCATAGGCGCTCTCCACATTGAGCAGCTTGAGCACCGGCAGATCGCTCACGGGTGGCGGAGAGTCGCTCATGGGGTGTTGCGGCGCAGGCCGCTGGTGTCTTCTGCCGTGCCCAGATAGGCCTCAATCACAGCGGCGTCGGTTTGTACTTCGCGCGGTGTGCCCATGGCCAGTACCTCGCCCTGGTTCATCGCCAGAACCCGGTCCGATACCTTGGACACCAGACTCATGTCGTGCTCCACCATCAGTACCGAGATGCCCAGCTCATGCTGTATGTCCTGGATCCAGAAGGCCATGTCATCGGTTTCTTCCACATTCAGCCCGGAAGAGGGTTCATCGAGCAACAGCAGGCGCGGCTCGGAGCACAGGGCACGAGCCATCTCCACCACCTTGCGCACGCCATAGGGCAGGCCGGCCACCATGGCGTCTCGGTGATGCTGCAGGTCGAGAAAATCGATTACTTCCTCGGCCTTTTGCCGGGCCTGGACCTCTGCTGCACGGGTCGCCGAGCTAAAAAACAGGTCCTGCCACAGGCCACTGCTGCGCCGGGTGTGGTGGCCGATCAAGAGGTTTTGCAATACGGTGGCGTGTTCAAACAATTCGATGTTCTGGAAAGTGCGGGCAATGCCCAGACCTGCAACCGCCTGCGGCGCCTGTTTGCTCAGACAGACCAGGCCCTGCGGCCCAAGGTAATCGATCTCGCCGGTGCTGGGCGTGTAGATACGGCTGATCAGGTTGAACACCGTGGTTTTGCCCGCGCCATTGGGCCCGATCAGCGTGAACACCTCGCCCTGCCTGACATCAAAGCTGACTTGGTTGACCGCCAACACCCCCCCAAAGCGCATGCTCAGATTTTTGGCTGACAAAAGCGCATCAGACATGACGCCTCCCCCCGCCCCACCAAGTCGCGGCAAGAGTGGGTGCAACAACCCCGCCGCCGGGCCGCCCCAAGGCGGGGTTCGCCCCCGCGGGGGGCAGCGAAGGACACGCAGTGCCGAGCGTGGGGGCCAGACAGCCCCCGCCGCCGGGCCGCCCCAAGGCGGGGTTCGCCCCCGCGGGGGGCAGCGCAGCACGCGCAGCGGCAAGCGTGGGGGCAACAAGCTCTAGCGTGGGGGCAACGCAATCCACCGCCGGGCCGCCCCAAGGTGGATTAGCCCCCTCGGGGGGCAGCGCAGCACGCGCAGCGGCAAGCGTGGGGGCCAGACAACCCCCGCCGCCGGGCCGCCCCAAGGCGGGGTTCGCCCCCTCGGGGGGCAGCGCAGCACGCGCAGCGGCAAGCGTGGGGGCCAACATCATCTCAAGCGATCCGATTTTTGGAATGATTTCTGCCGCTTGAACAAGCCCTGGCGGTAAAACGGAAACAGCTGCAGGTAGGTGCGCACTTTGAGCCAGCGGCCGTACAGGCCCATCGGCTCGAACAGCACAAAGGCGATCAGCACCAGGCCGTACACCAGTCCTTGCAGGCCGGGCGCCTGGGCCACAAACAGCGGCAGGTAGTCCTTGAGCACAGCAATCGCCTGGGGCATGATGATCAGAAAGATGGCGCCCAGAAAAGCGCCGTGTACCGAGCCCAGCCCGCCGACGACGACCATCAGCAGCAAATCGATGGATTGCAAAATATTGAACTGATCAGGCGAGATGAACTGCAACTGGTGCGCGTAAAGGGCCCCGGCAACACCGGCCAGACCAGCCGACAGCGCAAACGACAGGGTCTTGTAGTGGGCCAGATGGATGCCCATGCTTTGCGCTGAAATTTCAGAATCACGAATGGCTACAAAAGCACGGCCAGTGGGTGCGCGCAGCAGGTTCAGGATGCCCAGGGTGGCCACAACCGTGATCACGAGGCATAAAAAATAAAAGCTTTCAGGGCTGTCAAGGCGCGAGCCAAAAAAAATTGGTTTCTTAATGTGCAGGCCAGCATTACCGCCGGTGATGCTTTCCCAGCGGGCCAGCACCTCTTCCACAATAAAGCCAAAAGACAGTGTGGCAATGCCCAGGTAGACGCCCTTGACCCGCAGTGCCGGCAGGCCCACGACAAAGCCCACTGCTGCTGACAGTGCGGCCGCGCTGGCCAGGGCCAGCACAAAGGGCAGGCCGGCATTGGTGAGCACCGCCTGTGTGTAGGCGCCAACCCCCAAAAACGCGGCATGGCCGAGTGAAAACAAGCCTGTATAACCAGCCAGCAGCATCAGCCCGAGGCCAGCCAGCGAGTAAATCAGTACAAAAGTGAGTTGGGCCAGCCAATACTCGGCGAGCAACCAAGGTGCGGCCAACAGCAGCAGCATCAAAGCACCGTACCAGAACAAGTGCCCGCCATGCTTGGCCAGCCGGATGTCCTGGTCGTATTCGGTCTTGAAGATGAAGCGCATGTCAGACTTTTTTTCGTAGTTTTTCGCCAAACAAGCCGGTGGGTTTGATTACCAGCATGAGCAGAACCACGATGTAGGCGGCGGTGTCTTTGAAGCCTTCGGGCAGATAAAAGCCCGCCAGCGATTCGACCAGCCCAATCACCAGGCCGCCGACGATGGCCCCGGGCAAACTGCCAAAACCGCCGACCACTGCCGCCGGAAAGGCTTTGAGGCCAATAAACCCCATGTTGGCATGCACAAAAGTGATGGGTGCGAGCAGCAGGCCGGCAATAGCCGCCACCGCCGAAGCCAAACCCCAGGCCAGACTGTTGAGGCGTTTGACCGGTATGCCCATGTAGTAGGCGGCGAGTTGGTTTTGCGACGCGGCCTGCATGGCAATGCCCAGTTTGCTGTAACGAAAAAGCGCGTACAGACAGCCACACAGCAGGGCGGTCGCACCGATGACCACCACTTGCTCAACATTAATCACCAGGCCCCCCAGGCGCCAGAGCTCGTCTTTGTAGGGCACCGGCAGGTTGTGGGTGTCGGTGCCAATGTTGGGCACCATGGTGATCAGGCCGCGCGCCACATAGGCAATCCCAATGGTCAGCATCACGACAGAGAAGGCTGGCTGGCCCAGGATCGGCCGAATCACCAGCCGTTCCAGGCCCATGCCAAAAATCCCCATGCCGGCCACTGCACACAGGATGGCCAGCCAGTAAGGAAAACCAAGCAGACTCAGACCCAGCAGGCCGCCAAAGGCGCCTAGCATCATCAGATCGCCTTGGGCGAAGCTGACGGTCTCTGTGGCTTTGTAAATCAGCACGAAACCAAGGGCGATCAGCCCATAAATGCAACCCTGTGCAATTCCGCTGATCACCAGTTGAAGAATTTGCACTCTGCCTCCAGTTTTAACACCCCGGTTTGTAGCTGCAAAGCAGAAAATTACCAACAGGGTTTTCACCAGAGAGGGTTTTTACCAGTACCCCGACCCAAAGGGGCGCATCACATGAAAGTCACAGCGACGACGCGCTGATTGACCTGTCGTAGCGCCACTCGTTGCTGATGTGTTTTGCTGCGAATAAAGATCAATGGCTTGGATCGGCGGGCATGGGGATGACCTTGAGCACCAGCTCCTGGTCGCTGGGCAGGTCCACCTGGGGTGGCGCCTTGTCGCTGGCAGTTGCAGACATGGGCACAATCCGGGGTTCTGTATCGTCCTAGATTGTCATCCATGCGCCGCTCCGGCGAACTCAGCCCACCCCCTCCTGCCAACCTCGGTGCTGCCGCGGCTGGCCCAGTTTCTTCTGACTGGACCACCCTGCGTCGCCTGTTTCCCTACCTTTGGCAGTACAAATGGCGGGTGCTGGCGGCACTGGCCTTCATGGTGGCTGCCAAAATGGCCAATGTGGGTGTGCCGCTGCTGCTCAAGCAACTGGTTGACACCATGAACCCCCCCGGCGGCATGCTGGCAGCGGCGCTGCTGGTGGTGCCAGCGGCGCTGCTGCTGACCTACGGTCTGCTGCGCCTGTCGACCAC
>CAMATS010000198.1 GCA_945861195.1 Rhodoferax sp. OV413 | reverse complement strand
AGCTGGCAGTTCAAAAAGTTTGCTGACGCCACCTCCAAGCCTTGGTACACCCTGGCCTGGAAAGACAAGATTTTTGGCGGCTTCACCAACAGCGCCGGCATCAATGGGGACAAACATTCCACACTGCATTACTTCATGACCCTGGCCATGCAGCATGGCGGCGTCTGGGCTGGCACTGGCACCAACGCCAACAACAGCAAGTCCGCACAGCGCAGCGACGTTAATTACCTGTCCTCTTCCGCCGGCCCCATGGCCCAAACCCCGGGCGATGCCGGTGCTGCCGAGATGAACGCTGGAGACCTGGAAACCGGCCGCCTGTTCGGCCAGCGCATCGCCGAGTTGGCAGAAAAGTTCAAGCGCTGAGCCAGCAGAGATGCCCTGTCAGGCTGGTGATGTCGGCTGGGGGTCGAGCTGGGCATCGACCGTGCGGCGTTCATCAAACACAAAGCAGTTGCCGCGGTAGTGCTCGCCGCCGGTTTCCTCAAAGTACCTGAGAATGCCGCCGTCGAGCTGGTAGGTGTTCGGCAAGTCGTGCTCACGCATGAAAATCGCGGCCTTCTCGCAGCGGATGCCGCCGGTGCAAAAGCTCACTACGGTCTTGCCCTGCAGCTGGTCCCGGTGCGCCAGCAGGGCCTGCGGAAAATCGCTGAACTTGCTCAGCCGCCAGTCAATGGCGCCTTCAAACGTGCCCTCGTCCACCTCGAAACCGTTGCGGGTGTCGAGCAGCACCACGGGCCGGCCCTCATCGTCCATGCCGGCGTCCAGCCAGCGCTTGAGCATGTCGGGTGAAACGGCCGGCGCCCGGCCCTGTGCCGGCCGGATGGCCGGATGGTCCATGCGAATGATCTCGCGTTTGACCTTGACCAGCAGCTTCTTGAAGGGCTGCGTGGCCGACCAGCTTTCTTTGGGCGCCAGGTCGGCAAAGCGGGGGTCCTGCTGCAGTTGCGCCACAAAGTCCCGCACCGCCGGGGCCGGCCCCGCCAAAAACAGGTTGATGCCCTCTTGCGCCAGCAGCACAGTGCCCTTGAGTTGCAGGCCCAGCGACTGCGCCAGCAGACTTTCGCGCAGGATCTGAATATCGTGTAGGGCAATAAATTTATAGGCTGAAATATTGAGAACAGACATGGCTTGACGATTTTAAGAGGGCCCTGGGTGCGCGGCACAATAGCGCCCATGTTTGTTCACCTTCGTCTGCATACTGAATTTTCTGTGGTTGACGGCACCTGCCGGATTGAAGATGTGCTGCGCGTTGCCAGCGAGCAGCAGCAGGCGGCCTTGGCCATCACCGATTTGGGCAATTTGTTTGGTGCTGTCAAGTTCTACAAAGAGGCGCGCAAGCGTGGCGTCAAACCGCTGCTGGGTACGGAGGTCTGGCTAGAGGGTCTGGGCAAAGACGCAGCCGCACCAACGCGCATGGTCTTGCTGGTGCAAAACCAGCAGGGCTACTTGAATGTGTGTGAGCTGCTGGCCCGAGCCTGGACCCAGCACGCAGGCTCGGGGCCGGCCGTGGTGCGGCTGGCCTGGCTGCGCGAATGCCAGGAAGGCTTGATTGTGTTGTCCGGTGCCCAGGCCGGGCCGGTCGGACAGGCCCTGCTGCAGGGGGACGAAGCACGGGCCAGTGAATTGGCCTTGCAATTCGCACAGCTTTTTCCACACCGTTTTTATCTGGAACTGCAGCGCGCCGGGCGCCCTGATGACGAGGCGCATGTGGCGGCCAGCGTCAAACTGGCTGCACGCATGGCTCTGCCGGTGGTGGCGACCCACCCGGTGCAGTTCGGTGCGCCAGAGGATTTTGAGGCCCATGAGGCCCGGGTCTGTATTGCTGAGGGCGAAATACTGGCCAATCCAAGGCGCACACGCCGATTCACGCGGGAGCAGTATTTCAAATCTTCGGCGCAAATGCAGGCACTGTTTGCCGATGTGCCATCGGCGCTGGCCAACACGCTGGAAATTGCGCGGCGTTGCAATCTGGTGCTGCAGTTGGGCCAGCCGCAACTGCCCGAGTTCCCGACGCCCGAGGTCAATGGTCAGCGGCTCTCGACCGAAGCCTATTTCCGCCAGGTGGTTCATGCGGGGCTTGAGGAGCGCTTGCAGCATCTCTACCGAGACGCCGGACAGCGCGAACTGCGACGGCCTGAGTATGCGCAGCGGCTTGAGTTCGAGATCAACACCATCTTGAAGATGGGTTTTCCTGGCTACTTTTTGATTGTGGGAGATTTCATCAACTGGGCCAAGACCCACGGCTGCCCGGTCGGGCCGGGGCGCGGCTCGGGTGCCGGCTCGCTGGTGGCCTATGCGCTGAAAATAACCGACCTCGACCCGCTGCAATACAAGCTGCTGTTTGAGCGCTTTTTGAATCCCGAGCGGGTCTCCATGCCAGATTTCGACATCGACTTCTGCCAGGGCAACCGGGACCGAGTGATCGACTATGTCAAGCTCAAGTACGGCCGCGACGCGGTCAGCCAGATCGTCACTTTTGGCACCCTGGCTGCGCGTGCAGCCGTGCGCGACGTGGGCCGGGTGCTGGACATGAGCTACAACTTTTGCGACGGCATCAGCAAGCTGATCCCGAACAAGCCCGGCGTCAGCGTGAGTCTGCAGTTGCCACCGCCCGAGCGCAAAAAGGACGACAAAACTGTATACGCCACCGACGAGCCGCTGCTGGCCGAGCGCGAGAGCCGGGAGGAGGATGTGCGCACCCTGCTCGAGCTCGCTCGCAAACTCGAGGGTTTGACCCGCAATGTTGGCATGCATGCCGGTGGCGTGCTGATCGCGCCGGGCCGGCTGACTGATTTTTGCCCCCTGTACCAGCAGCCTGGCAGCGATTCGGCGGTCAGCCAGTTCGACAAAGACGATGTCGAGTCGATTGGCCTGGTCAAGTTTGACTTCCTGGGCCTCGCCACGCTCACTATTTTGGAGATGGCGCGCGAGCTCATACGCAGCCGCCATCCGGGCCAGGCGAATTTTGCGTTTGAAGAACTTCCGCTGGACGACGAGCGGGTTTACAAGCTGTTTGCCGAGGGCAGGACCGAGGCCGTGTTCCAGTTTGAAAGCCGCGGTATGCAGGGCATGCTCAAGGATGCCAAACCGACCCGGCTGGAAGACCTGATTGCGCTCAACGCCCTGTATCGGCCCGGCCCGATGGACCTGATCCCCAGCTTTGTCGCGCGCAAAAACGGCCGCGAAGAGGTGATCTACCCACACCCGCTGGTGGCAGACATGTTGTCGGAGACCTACGGCATCATGGTCTACCAAGAGCAGGTGATGCAAACGGCCCAAATCCTGGGCGGTTACTCCCTTGGCGGCGCCGATATGTTGCGCCGTGCCATGGGTAAAAAAGACGCCGACGAGATGGCCACGCACCGCCAGATCTTTCGCGACGGTGCGGCCAAGAACGCTATCAATGAAGTCAAGGCCGATGAAATCTTTGACTTGATGGAGCGCTTTGCCGGCTATGGCTTTAACAAGTCGCACGCCGCTGCCTACTCGCTGCTGGCCTACCACACGGCCTGGCTCAAGGTGCATTACACGGCAGAGTTTTTCTGCGCCAACATGACGGTGGAGATGGACGACACCGACAAGCTCAAGGTACTGTTTGGCGACGCCGTCAAGATGGGCATCAGCTTCGAGTCGCCGGACGTGAACCGCGGCAACTACCGTTTTGAGCCCATCACCGACAAGACTATCCGCTACGGCCTGGGTGCCATCAAGGGCACCGGCCAGCAAGCCATTGCGGCCATGGTCTCCGCGCGCGAAGAGGGCGGACTGTTTACTTCGCTGTATGACTTTTGCGTGCGCGTGGACAAGTCCAAGCTCAACAAGCGCACCGTGGAGGCCCTCATCAAGGCAGGCGCTTTTGATAACCTGCACCTGAACCGTGCCGAGTTGCTGGCTTCGGTGGACCGGGCGTTTGAGTTCTCGGCTGCCACGCAGGCCAACGCCAACCAGGGCGGCCTGTTTGACATGAGCGACTCGCACGCTGCCAGCACGCAAGAGCCACCGCTGGTCGAGGCCATGCCCTGGGGCGTTAAAACGCGGTTGATGAATGAGAAAACAGCCATCGGCTTTTTTCTGTCGGGTCATCTTTTTGAAGAGGTTGAGCTCGAAGTGCGCCAGTTTGCGAAACGCAAGATTGCTGACTTTATTGATTCGCGAGAGCCGCAGCTGATCGCTGCCATCGTCACCGACCTGCAAGTCATCAATGGCCAGCGCGGCAAACTCGCGCTTTTCAAACTCGATGACAAGACGGCAGTGATAGAAGCCACTGCCGACGAGGCGGTGCTCAATGCGCACCGTAACCAGCTGCGAGACGACGAGCTTGTCATCGTGCAAGCCAGTTTGCAGCCCGATCGCCGTGCCGGTGGCTTTCGCCTCAAAGTCACGCAGGTCTGGGACCTCGAAGAAGCGCGCTGCCGCTTTGGCAAATACCTGCGCGTGGCCGTCAATGGCAGCGCGCCGGACGTGGCGCGTTTGGTCAAAGACTTTCCGCCCCGCCGCCAAAGCAGCGATCAGGGCGACCAAGTGCGCGGTCTGTCCGTGCGCCTGAGCCTGCGCCGCCAAGGCGCCAGCGCAGAACTGCAACTGGGCGAAGCCGCTAAGTTCTACCCCAGCGACGCAGCCCTGGCCAGTTGGATGGCGCAAGCCGACCGCGGCTTGGTGCAAGTGGTGTACGAGTAAGCCCTCGTTCCTGCGCCCCCTCAGTCCTTAGGCCGGAACTCGATGATCAGGGGCGTTGGCACCAGGCCGTCGGTGTCGCGCGGCAGGGTTTCTGTGCGGATGATGGCCTTGATCACGGCATCATCCCAAGCCTTGTTGCCGCTGGATTTGACCAGACGCTGGCTGGTGATGGTGCCGCCCGGCGTGGTACGCACTTCGACTTCTGCGACGGGGTTGCCGGCGATGTCTTCGGTGAAGACGATGTTGGGTTTGACCTTGGCGCGAACCTTGCCGCCGTAACTGGCCGATGGCCCGCTAGCCCTTTGGGCCGTACCCTTGGCGTCTGCCGCGCCAGTGGCACCGAGTTGGGCGTTCATACGCTCCAGGTTTTCTTTGCGTTGTTTGGCCTCCAGCGCAGCTTCTTTTTTGGCCAGTTGCTCTTTTTGAGCGGCCACTTTTTTGGCTTCTTGTTTGGCTTCCTGTTTGGCTTCCTGTTTGGCTTGGCTGGCCGCTTTGGCTTGGCTGGCCGCTTTGGCTTTGGCTTCAGCGAGTTTTTGGGCTTCTTCTATTTTTTTGGCTTTTTCAGCTTTCTCCGCAAGGGCTTGGCTTTTCTTTTTTTCTT
>CAMATS010000197.1 GCA_945861195.1 Rhodoferax sp. OV413 | reverse complement strand
CGCGGCCCGGTGGTGATTGACTTTGCCACCGGCATGGCCGCCGGCGGAAAAATTTACGCCGCCAAGATGTCCGGCCGGCCCCTGGCCGAAGGCCTGTGCATCGACGCTGCAGGCAATCCCACCACCAACCCTGATGATTACTTCAATGGCGGTGCCATCCTTTCTATGGCGGGGCCTAAGGGCTATGGCATGGCGCTGGTGGCCGAACTGCTGGGCGAGGCCATCCTGGGGCAGGCGATGGACGGCATGAACTGGATTTGCCTGGCCATCGATTTGTCTCGGTTTCGGGCCTCCTCGACCTACCGCGCCGCCGCTGAGGATTGCCTGGCAGAGCTGCGGGACTGCCCACCGGCGCCTGGGTTTGACCGGGTCGAGGTACCGGGCGAGCGCGAGGCGGCCTTGCGGCTGGAGCGCTTGACCGCCGGCATTCCCATTCCCCCGGCCACCCTGGCATCCCTGCGGGCGCTGGGTGTGCGTCTCGGCGTTGATGCCGAGGAACTCGTTGCCATGGCATGAGTGAGCAGGCGCCAAGTCGCGGCCGACGCCGCCGCGAACGCGAAGCCGATACCGGTGGCGCACGCGTCGAAGCGGTGGGCGGCCGTTATGCCCCCTTGGATCCCGAGGCGGTGCTGGCCATCGAAAGCGCGGCCCTGGACATACTGGCCGACACTGGGATGTCAGACGCGCCGCCTCGTGTTGTCGCTCTGGTGCAGGCTGCAGGTGGCAGCGTGTCTGAAGCGGACCGACTGCTGTTTCCTGCTGCCTTGGTCAGGCGTTGCCTTGACGCGCTGCCAAGGGAAGTGATGCTATGCGGGCAGGACCCTCGCCATGACATGGCGCTGGCAGGTTCACGGGTGTACGTGGGTACCGGGGGTGCCGCACCCATGATCGTCGACCTGGAAACTGGCGCCTACCGCGAATCAAACTTGCGAGACCTGTATGACGCCGCGCGGCTGGTGGACACGCTGGAGCACGTGCACTTTTTCTCGCGCTCTCTGGTGGCCCGTGACATGCCGGATGTGCTGTCGTTGGAGGTCAATACCGCATTTGCGAGCCTGGCCGGAACCTCCAAGCATGTGTGCGTGTCGGCTTCTGCGGCGTCTCATGTGGAGGCCATCGCCCGCATGTGCCATACGGTGGCCGGCTCAGAGGACGCCTTCCGCGCGCGGCCCTTTCTGTCCCTCAACATCAACCATGTCGTGCCACCGCTTCGTTTTGATCCGACCGCTTGTGAGGTGTTGCTCAAGGCTGTGGAGATGGGCATCCCGGCCATGGTCAACACCTTCGGCCAGATGGGGGCGTCCAGCCCGGTCACCATGGCCGGCTGCATCGCCCAGACCACCGCCGAAACCCTGGCCGGCATGGTCGTGGGCTGGTTGGCCGACCCTCAGGCGCGGCTGGTGTTCGGCCCTAGGCCCATGGTCACAGACCTGCGCACGGGCGGCATGGCCGGTGGCGCTGGTGAGCAGGCCACACTTACCGCGGCCTGCGTCCAGATGGCCAGGCACTTTAATCTGCCCAATTCCACCATTGCGGGTGCCACTGACAGCAAGATCCCAGATGCGCAGGCGGGCTACGAGAAAGCGCTGAGTGTGACGCTGGCGGCACAGGCAGGCTGCAACTTCATCACCCAGGCCAGCGGCATGCAGGCAAGCCTGATGGCGGTATCGCTGGAGGCGTATCTGATTGACAACGACATGTTGGGCGCCATTCTCAAGTCCTTGGCGCCTGTCGATGTGGGGCCGGCTACCCTCGCCATTGACAGCATCTGCGACGTGGTGGCCGGCGAAGGCCACTTCCTGGGCCAACCCGATACATTGGCCCGTATGTCGAGCGATTTCGTCTACCCGCGCTTGGCTGATCGGCGTGCACCTGTGCAATGGGAACAGGCTGGCGCCTTGGACATCCGTGCGGTTGCGCGCCAGCGGGCAGCCCATTTGCTGGCGACGCACTTCCCGGCTCACCTCGATCCTGCGGCCCAAGCTGCATTACGGTCGGGTTGGGATATCCGGCTCGCGGAATCCGCGATGAAGGCGGCATAGTGTTGGGCTGGCAGTTGTTGCGGCCGACTCGCTTTTTCTAAATACAAACCCTCGTTAGACTTCGCCCATGACCACCATCGACGAACTGAAGCTGATTCTGCAAAACTGCCGCACCATTGCGGTGGTTGGTTTGTCGGCTGAATGGCATCGCCCCAGCTACTTTGCTGCGAAATACATGCAGTCGCACGGCTACCGTGTGGTGCCGGTGAACCCGCGCTATGCCAAGGCCGGCACCGACATTTTGGGCGAACACTGCTATGCCGCGCTGACCGACATCGAGTTTCCGGTCGATATGGTTGACGTGTTCCGCCGCACCGAGGACGTGCTGCCCATTGCGCAGCAGGCGATCGCGATCGGAGCCAAATGCCTGTGGCAACAAATCGGGGTTGTCAACCCACAGGCCGACGACCTGGCGCGCTCGGCCGGCCTTCATTCGGTGTTGGACCGCTGCGTCAAGATTGAGCATGGACGGCTGTTTGGCGGGCTCAACCTGGTGGGGGTGAACACGGGCGTGATCTCTGCCAAGCGGCAGGTAAGCCGGGTTTGAGCAGCATGGCAGACCGTATCTTCCAAGCCGAAACTCTGGCCATCCACGCCGGCCAGGTGCCAGACAGCGCCACCGGTGCCCGGGCCCTGCCGATTTACCAGACCACCAGCTTTGTTTTTGACAGCGCCGAGCATGCCGCCAGCCTGTTCAATTTGCAGACCTTTGGCAATGTGTACTCGCGCCTCTCCAACCCCACGGT
Source organism: Rhodoferax sp. OV413 (assembly GCA_945861195.1). Lineage (GTDB taxonomy): Bacteria > Pseudomonadota > Gammaproteobacteria > Burkholderiales > Burkholderiaceae_C > Rhodoferax. Next base: position 2,495 of record CAMATS010000197.1, on the reverse strand, counting down.
GGCCGCCCTCGAAGAGCGCGTGGCAGCCTTGGAGGGCGGGCGTGCCGGCCTGGCTGCTGCCAGCGGCATGGCCGCCGAGGCGATGGCCCTGATGACCATCCTGCAGCAGGGCGATCATGTGGTGGCTGCTGGCGCTCTGTACGGCGGCAGCGTCAGCCTGCTGGCTGTGAACCTCAAGCGCTTTGGCATCGAGACCACTTTTGTAGATGCCAATCAAGCGCAGGCTTTTGAGGCGGCCATGCGGCCCAACACCCGTGCGGTGTTCGCAGAGAGCCTGGGAAACCCCAGCCTGACTGTGCTGGACATCGCCGCCGTGGCCGATGTGGCCCATGCCCATGGTGTGCCGCTGATTGTTGACAACACCGTACCCTCGCCGTTTTTATGCAGGCCGCTGCTGCATGGGGCAGACATCGTGGTGCACTCGGCCACCAAGTACTTGGGCGGCCATGGCACCACACTGGGCGGGGTGCTGGTGGAGAGCGGCAAGTTTCCCTGGGACAACGGCAAGTTTCCCGGTATGACCGAGCCCTCGGCGGGCTACCACGGCGTCAAGTTTCACGAGACCTTTGGCGATTTTGCCTTCACCATGCGGGCGCGCATGGAGGTGCTGCGGGTCTATGGCGCCACCCTCTCGCCGTTTTCGGCGTGGCAAATCTTGCAAGGTACCGAGAGCCTGCATGTGCGCATGGAGCGGCATTGCAGCAACGCACGCAGGGTGGCGCAGTTTCTTAAAAGCCATGCGCGCGTGAGCTGGGTCAATTACCCCGGGCTGCCAGATCACCCGAACTACCGCCTGGTCGAGAAACAGATGCGTCAGGTGGACGGTGCGCCCGGTGCCTCGGGTTTGCTGGCGTTTGGTGTCAAGGGCGGGCTCGATGCTGGCGTGCGCTTTATTGAATCAGCGCAGTTCATGAGCCACCTGGCCAATATCGGGGACACCCGAACCCTCATCATCCACCCGGCCTCCACCACCCATCGCCAACTCGATGCAGAGCAACAAATTGCCGCCGGCGTGTTGCCAGACATGGTGCGCATGTCGGTGGGTATCGAGCATATCGATGACATACTCTGGGACATAGACCAGGCGCTGGCCACCTGATTGACCCAGAGGATTAGCCCATGACTCAGACCGATACACCCTGCCTATTGAGTGCCTTGGATGCCCGAGGCGTCAAAACCCTGACGCTCAACCGCCCAGATGCCTTCAACGCCCTGTCTGAGGCGCTGTTGGCGGCGCTGCAGCAGGAACTGGCCTTGGTTGCCAGCGACCCGAGTGTGCGGGTGCTGGTGCTCGCGGCACATGGCAAGGCTTTTTGTGCCGGGCACGACCTCAAGGAAATGCGCGCCGAGCCGTCGCTGGCTTACTACCAAGCGCTGTTTGCAAAATGCACCGAGGTGATGCTGGCTTTGCAGCGCTTGCCGGTACCGGTGATTGCCAGGGTGCAAGGCATTGCCACTGCGGCGGGCTGCCAGATGGTGGCCATGTGCGACCTCGCCGTGGCTGCCAGCAGCGCGCGCTTTGCGGTCAGCGGCATCAAGTTTGGCCTGTTTTGTGCCACGCCGAGTGTCGCCCTGTCGCGCAACCTGGGCCGTAAAGCCGCTCTTGAGATGCTGCTCACGGGCGACTTCATCAGTGCCGACCAGGCTCTCCAGCAGGGTCTGGTGAACCGGGTTGCCGAGCCCGAGCTGCTGGATGCCGCAGTAGAGCAACTGGTGCAAAGTATTTTGGCCAAACCGCCCCTGGCGGTGGCCATGGGCAAGCAACTGTTTTACCGCCAAATCGAAAACGGTATTGAAGCCGCTTACACCGAGGCCGCGCACACCATGGCCTGCAACATGATTGACGACAGCGCGCTAGAGGGCGTGCAAGCTTTTATCGACAAGCGTGAGCCTCAGTGGGCCCGATGATTTTTTGTTTTTTTGGAGAATTGAATGAGTAAGGCGATACGCATTGACCACAACGGTGGCCCCGAAGTTCTGCAGGTGGTGGATGTCGTGGTCGGCGATCCCGGCCCCGGCGAGATCCGCATCCGTCACAAGGCAGTGGGTTTGAATTACATCGATATTTACCAGCGCTCCGGCCTCTACACCCTGCCGATGCCGCTGCAAATGGGCATGGAGGCCTCCGGTGTGGTGGAGGCGGTGGGCGAGGGCGTGAGCCACCTCAAGGCCGGCGACCGCGCGGCCTATGCCAGCCAGCCGCCGGGCAGCTACTGCGAGCTGCGGGTGATGCCGGCCAAAACTGTGTGCCGTTTGCCCGACGCCATCTCGTTTGAGACTGGCGCGGCGATGATGCTCAAGGGCCTGACTGCGCAATACCTGCTCAAGCGCACCCAGCCTCAGGGCGGCTTGAGCGCTGGCGACTTTGTGCTGTTTCATGCAGCGGCCGGCGGCGTCGGCCTGATCGCCACCCAGTGGGCCAAGGCGCTGGGCCTGCAGCTCATTGGCACCGCCGGTTCGGATGCCAAATGCGCGCTGGCCAAGGAGCATGGCGC
>CAMATS010000196.1 GCA_945861195.1 Rhodoferax sp. OV413 | reverse complement strand
CGCTACTGGGGGGTGTCGAATTTTCGGGCTTGGCGCATCAGCGAGATGGTGCACATGGCGCGCCAGTTCAACATGCCTGGGCCGGTGGTTTGCCAGCCCTATTACAACCTGCTCAATCGCCTGCCTGAGGTGGAAATCCTGGAAGCCTGCGGGCATCACGGTTTGGGCGTGGTCCCCTACAGCCCGATTGCGCGCGGTGTCTTGACTGGCAAATACGCCCCGGGCCAAACCCCGTTGGCAGGCTCGCGCGCCTCGCGCGCCGACAAGCGAATGATGGAGACCGAGTTTCGGCAGGAGTCTCTGGCGATTGCTCAAACCCTGCGCCAGCATTGCCAGGACAAGGGGGTTTCGCTGGCCCATTTCGCCACCGCCTGGGTGCTGGCTAACCGGCATGTCAGTTCGGTGATTGCCGGCCCGCGCACCCTGGCTCAATGGCAAGATTATTTTGCTGCGCTGCAGGTTCAAATCACGCCCGACGACGAGGCCTTGGTAAACCGCCTGGTGGCTCCGGGGCATCCATCCACGCCGGGCTACAACGACCCGGCCTATCCCTTTAACGGCCGCTGAAGCAAAGCCCCGCCAGCCAAGCGGTGGGCATTGCCCGCAGCGCCTGTATGCCCCCACCGCCAAACCCTCCTGCCGCCGGCCTGAACCTGGCTCAGCAAGAGGCCGTGAATTTCATGCACGGCCCCTGCTTGGTGTTGGCTGGCGCGGGCACTGGCAAAACCCGCGTCATCACGCACAAGATCGCCCGCCTCATTCAAAGCGGCTTGGAGCCGCGGCGCATCGCCGCCATCACCTTCACCAACAAGGCTGCGGCCGAAATGCGCGAACGTAGCAAAGGCCTGATTGGAGGGGCGGCCAAAGAGGTGCTGATCTGCACTTTTCACGCGCTCGGGGTGCGCATGCTGCGCCAAGATGGCGAGGCGCTGGGTCTCAAGCCCCAGTTCTCTATTTTGGACAGCGACGATGTTGCCGGCATTTTGAAGGACGCCGGCGGTACGGTTGACACCGCCACCGCGCGGCAATGGCAATGGACCATCAGCCTGTGGAAGAACATGGGGCTCAACGCCGAGGGCGCCGCGCTGGCGGCCAAGGACGAGGACGAGCGCCAGATCGCTCGGGTGATGGCGCAGTACCAAGCCCGCTTGGCGGCCTACCAAAGTGTCGATTTTGATGATTTGATTGGCTTGCCGCTGAAGTTGCTGCAGCAGCACGAGCCGGTGCGCCAGCGTTGGCAAAGCATGATGGGCCATGTGCTGGTAGACGAATACCAGGACACCAATGCCACCCAATACGAGTTACTCCAGTTGCTGGTGGGCGGCCAGCCAGCGGCCAGCGCCCGTTTTACCGCGGTCGGCGATGACGACCAGTCGATTTACGGATGGCGCGGCGCCACGCTGGACAACCTGCGCAAACTGCCGCTTGATTTTCCCAGGCTCAAGGTGATCAAGCTGGAGCAAAACTACCGCTCCACCAGCGCTATTTTGCGCGCTGCCAACCACGTGATTGGCCTCAACCCCAAGTTGTTTGAGAAAAAGCTGTGGAGTGACCTGGGCGAGGGCGAGCCAGTGCGCGTGGTCGATGCAGACAACGAAGAGCACGAAGCCGAGCGCACCGTAGCGCGGATTCAAAGCCTGCGGGCCGGCCACTCGGCGGTCAACGGGCCGCAGTTCCAGGAGTTTCGGCACTTTGCCATCTTGTACCGTGCCAACCACCAGGCCAAGGTGTTCGAGAAAGCCCTGCGCCGGGCCCAGATTCCCTACAAGGTATCGGGCGGCACCAGTTTTTTTGACCGGGCCGAAATCAAAGACCTGTGTGCCTGGTTTCGGCTTTGGCTCAACCCCGATGACGACCCGGCTTTTTTGCGTGCGGTGACCGTGCCCAAGCGCGGCATCGGGCACCAGACGCTGCAACAACTCGGCAGCTTTGCCAGCCGCTACCGCATCAGCCTGTTCGAGGCGCTTTTCTCAGCCTCCCTGGGTAGTGTGTTGAGCACCCGGGCAGTTGACGGTTTGCACGAGTTTGGTCGCTATGCCAACGACCTCAGCTACCGCGCCCGTCACACCCGGGGCAAGGAGGCAGCGCTGGAGTTTTTGCGCGACTGGCTGAAGGAAATCGACTACGAAAAACACCTTTTTGATGGCGAAGACAGCGCCGCATTGGCCACGGCTCGATGGTCCAATGTGGTGGATTTTTGCGACTGGATGGCCGGGCGCTGCGGCGGCGATGTGCAAGACCTTGCTGGGGTTGGCAGTCCGGGCGAAATCAAAACCCTGCTGGAGGTGGCGCAAACCGTTTCGCTGATCTCCACCCTCAACGAGCGGGAGACCGAGCAAAACCTGGTCACGCTGTCAACCCTGCATGCGGCCAAGGGGCTGGAGTGGCCCCATGTGATGTTGGTTGGGGTCACCGAGGGTATGTTGCCGTTTCGCCCCGGCGAGGACGACTCGGCGCAAGACATCGCCACCCGTTTGGAAGAAGAGCGGCGCCTCATGTACGTGGGCCTGACCCGGGCCCAGCGCAGTCTGGCCGTGAGCTGGAGCCGAAAACGAAAAAAAGGTCGAGACATGGTGGCCGTGTTGCCCAGCCGTTTTATTGCCGAAATGGCCCTAGACAGTGCCACCACGCGAGAAGACCCGCGCGAAAAACTGCGTGCACTGCGGGCTGAATTTGCCAAAAAAGCCGAAGACCAGGCCGCGGCGCAAGCTCGCTCGCTGGTGGGACCGGCTTAGGGCTCGCATCTGCCGTGCCGGCAGGCCGGGCAGGCGACCCAAGCACGCGACCCAAGCAGGCGAGCTTGACAGCCGAGGGCGGCGACAATGTCGTCCGTGCTGTCGATCGTGCTCGTTACCCTTCCTTTTTTCGCCCTGGTGCTGTGCGGTTATATCGCCGTGCAGAGGCGTTTGCTGCCGCTTGAGGCGATCCCCGGGCTCAACAGTTTTGTGTTGTTTTTCGCCTTGCCCTGTATGTTGTTTCGTTTTGGGTCGGGCACGCCCCTGGCGCAGTTGCTCGATGCCAGTGTGTTCTTCACCTACTTGCTGTGCGCCCTGTTGATGGTGGGTTTCACCGTGATGTTCAGCCTCAACCAACGGATTGGCTGGAACGATGCGGCCTTTGGTGCACTGGTGGCAGCCTTCCCGAACACCGGCTTCATGGGCGTGCCGCTGCTGGTGGCGTTGCTGGGGCCGGCTGCTTCCGGGCCAGCCATCGTGACCATCATGGCCGACCTGTTGATTACCAACTCGCTGTGCATCGCACTGTCGCGCCTGGACGGCGCCCAACAGCAGGGGGCCAGAACCGCTGCTATACAGGCGCTCAAAGGGGTGGTGTCCAACCCCATGCCCTGGGCCATCCTGCTGGGTACCCTGTTCTCGGCGCTGGACCTGCGCCTGCCCACTGCGCTGGCGCAAACCGTGAGCCTGCTTGCTGATGCGGCCTCGCCGGTGGCCCTGTTCACCATTGGTGCGGTGCTGGCCCGTTCCCGCCTGCTGAGCGCCAGTGGCGCGCCGCGCGACCTGCGCTACGGCGACTTCCTGCCCATAGTGGCTTTCAAACTGCTGCTGCACCCGCTGCTGGTTTTCCTGGTCGGCGCGCTGGCGATCCGGCTGGGCGTGCCGCTGACCTATTCCGCCCTGACCGTGATCGTGCTGGTAGCCGCGCTGCCAAGTGCCAGCAATGTCACCATGTTGTCCGAGCGTTTTGGTGCGGATACGGCGCGCGTGGGCAACATTATTTTAGTCAGTACTGCCCTGGCTTTTCTCAGCTTCAGCCTGGTTGTCAAGCTGCTGCGCTGAGCCTGGCCCGGGGGTCTTCAAATGCGCTCAAATGCTCAGCGGGTCCACATCGATCGCCCAGCGGATCAAACCGCGTCCGGCCGGCTGCGTGCGCAGAGCCTGCAGCGTGACCTGCCAAGCGCCGAGAAATTTTTGTAGGGCTTGGCGCGATCCGCTTTCCACCAGCATTTGTGCCCGCTCTACATTGGCGATCCGCTGAATGCTCATGGGCACCGGCGGAAACAGGCTCACCTGCTCGAGTAGCTCTGCCAGCGCCGTGGCCGTTGCCGCGGCGCTGGCGGCACTTAAAAAGCCTTGCGCGATGTCTTGGGTACGTGCCTCGGCGCGCACCAGCGCCTGGTAGCTGAACGGCGGCATCGCAGCCTGCGCCCGCTCCTGCAGTTGCTGCTGGGCAAAGGCCGGGTAGTCGTGCCGTTTGAGCGCCGCGAACAAAGGGTGGTGGGGGTGAAAGGTTTGCAGCCACATCTCGCTTTGGCTGCCTATGCCGGCGTCACGCCCGGCCCGGCCGGCGGCTTGCATCAACAGGCAAAACAGGCGCTCGGGTGCCCGGAAGTCGCTGGAAAAAAGCGCCCCGTCGGGGTTGACCGCGGCCACCAAGGTGATGCGGCGAAAGTCGTGCCCCTTGGCAATCATCTGTGTGCCCACCAGCACGTCGATGTCGCCGGCATGCACCTGTGCGAGTTGCGCTTCCAGGCTGCCTTTGAGTCGGGTGCTGTCGGCATCAATGCGGGCAATGCGCACTGGCTCGCCCTCGGGCTTCGAGGCGGACGCGGTGTTGGGGCGACGCACGCCAGCGAGCAGCTCCGCCAGATGCTCTTCAAGCCGCTCAGTGCCCCGGCCCATGGGCGCAATATCGGGGTTGCCGCAGGCCGGGCAGGCGCGCGGCACCGGCTCGGTGAAACCGCAGTGGTGGCAGCGCAGAGTCCGGTCGATTTTGTGAAACACGCGGTAGGCGCTGCAGTGCGGGCATTCGCTTTTCCAATCGCAGTCCCGGCAGTGCAACACGGGGGCATAGCCGCGCCGGTTTAAAAACACCATGCTTTGCTCGCCCCGCGCCACCCGCTGTGCGATCGCCTCAAGCAGTGGCGGCGAGAGCACACAGTGTTTGGGCTGGTGGTTCATGTCCACCCGACGTACCTGCGGCAGGCCGTCAGGCTGGGCGCTGAGCCGCGCCTGACCATCGGCGGGCGAGGCATCCCGGCCCACCCGGCTGGCCATGTTCAGCCGGGTGTAACGCCCGCCCTCGGGGCGGCTGTGGTGCCAGCTTTCCAGGGAGGGTGTGGCCGAGCCCAACATGACCCTGGCGCCCTCCAGCTGTGCCCGGTACACCGCCAGGTCGCGTGCCGAATAGCGTGCCCCCTCCTGGCTTTTGTAACTCGGGTCGTGCTCCTCATCAACCACGATCAGTTGCAGGCTGGGCATAGAGGCAAAAATCGCCATGCGCGTGCCCAGCACAATGCGCGCCGCCCCGCTGTGGGCCGCCAGCCAGCTGTGCAGCCGCTGCGC
>CAMATS010000195.1 GCA_945861195.1 Rhodoferax sp. OV413 | reverse complement strand
CGGGCATCGGTCAGGTGCCGGTACTGGCCTTCTTTATGCCATGCGTAAAACGAGTGGTAGCGAATCATGTACTGGGCCGGCTCAGGCAAATAGTCTTTGAGCAGGTGGTACAGGTATTCGTCATGGCCCCAGGACATGTGCACCTGGTCCAGCCCGCAGTGGGCGCGGTAGATGCCCAGCTCGGTGTTGTAGCGGCTGTCGTGGCTGTCCGGATTAGCGGAAAAAAACTCGGGGTAGACGATCCGCTGCGAGTGGCGGCAGCCGACCGGAAAGGTGTCGCCCACCACCGCCCATTGCGGCTCGCCAAACAGGCACAGCACCTTGCCCAGGTCGTGCACAAAGCCGGTCAGCACGAACCAATCGGGGTGGCCGTCGGCGCGGATGGCTTCGGCGGTTTGAAGCAGGTGGCTGATTTGCGGCAGGTTGATGTCGGGGTCTGATTCATCAACCAGTGTATTGAGGTAGTCCAGCCCCTGCCAGGGGGTCATCGCCCGTTGCTGGAACTGCAGCCACTGGTCTTTTTTGGCCAGCACAAAGTCCAGGGTTTGGTGGCTGTGGTTGTTGCGGTAAAACTCCCTCACCCGGTCAATACCGGCTTGCTGGTAGTCGCGGTACTGAGCGCGGCGCGGCGCTGGGGCCAACAGGCCAGGGGCGGCCAAGGTTTCTGGCATAAGCTGTCCTCGGGTCTTGATTATTGGCCTGCTTGGGCACCGGCTGCCGATGTTAACCGACCAGAATATCTGTTTCTGTAAAAATGCAGGCTTCGCGCGCAGCGCCTACCCGCGTCGTTTGGCGCGCACCAACCAGTTCCCATGTCCGATATCCTTCAACAGATCGTGGCCGCCAAGCACCAAGAAGTGTCGGCGGCCCGCGCTCGAAAACCCCTGGCCGATGTGCGCGCTGATGCCCAATCCCGGGTGCTGACCCGTGATTTTCTGGGTGCGATGCGCACCAAAATAGCCGCAGGACATCCTGCCGTGATTGCCGAAATAAAAAAAGCCAGCCCCTCTAAAGGGGTGTTGCGGCCTGATTTTGAGCCCGCCGACATTGCCCAGAGTTACGCCGAACACGGCGCCGCCTGCATTTCAGTGCTCACCGACAAGGGATTTTTCCAGGGCAGTGTGGATTACCTCAAGCAGGCCCGCGCCTCCTGCCACCTGCCGGTGCTGCGCAAAGACTTCATGGTGGACGCCTACCAAATCTACGAATCCCGTGCCATGGGGGCCGACGCCGTTCTGCTGATTGCAGCCTGCCTGGACGACGCGCAACTGATCGAATTTGAAGACATTGCGCATAGCTTGGACATGGCGGTGCTGGTGGAGGTGCATGATGCTGCTGAATTGGCGCGTGCACTTCGTCTCAAGACGCCCTTGCTTGGGGTGAACAACCGCAACCTCAAAAGCTTTGAGGTGTCCTTAGATACCACCCTGAGCCTATTGAAGGAGGTGCCTGCTGACCGCTTGTTGGTCACCGAGAGCGGCATCCAAACCCGAGACGATGTTTTACGCTTGGGCGCCGCGGGCATCAACGCCTACCTTGTTGGCGAGGCCTTCATGCGCTCGGCTGACCCCGGCTTGGCGCTTGCCAAGTTGTTCGGCCCCGGTTGAACCGACCAACACCGGCCAAAGCGCGCTCGACCATCGTCTCGTCACAAGCCCCACCCAAGCTGCTGGCCCAACAGGCAGACCTGGACCTTGGCATCGGGCACACAGCGGCAACTGCAACCCGGTTGGTCAGTTGGGAGCCTGATTCGTGGCCTGTGGCGGCCGACTGGCAGCCTGCGCTGCGGGATTTTCTTGCCAGCCAATCTGGCCGGCAACTCGGCGCATTCCTAGGCCAACGGCTGAGCAGCGGCGCCACCATCTACCCAGCCCAACCGCTGCGGGCCCTGGCCCTGACCGCACTGCGGGATGTCAAAGTGCTGATCTTGGGTCAGGACCCCTACCACGGGCCCGGACAGGCGCAGGGCCTGGCGTTCTCCGTGGCGCCGGGCATGCGACCACCCCCCTCGCTGCGCAATATTTTGAAAGAAGTTGCCCGTGACCCGGCTTTGGCCGACCGGCCGGCTTTAGCCCGCCAGACGGAAATTGTCTCACTGCAGCGCTGGGCCCACCAGGGTGTGCTGCTGCTCAACACCTGCCTAAGCGTCGAGGCCGGTGCGCCCGGCAGCCACGCCAAGCAGGGCTGGGAACAACTCACCGACCAAATCGTGCACTTGCTGGCCGTCCGGCCGCAACCTGTGGTGTTCATGCTGTGGGGTGCGCAGGCGCAAGCCAAAAAAAGCTTGATCGACCTCAGCCCGACGGCGGCCAATCACTTGCTGCTGATGGCAAATCATCCGTCGCCACTCTCGGCACTGCGCGGCCCCCTGCCCTTCATCGGCTGCGGGCATTTCGGCAAGGCCAACCATTTTTTGCAGCAAAACCGGCAGGAGACCATCGATTGGCAGTGATATCCGGCCAGCAGCGCCGGGCTTGGTGGCCCGGGCGAAACCAGGGGAAACCGTGGCATAATCCCCGGCTCACTAAGGAGAGGTGGCCGAGTGGTTAATGGCAGCAGACTGTAAATCTGCCCTCTTACGAGTACGCTGGTTCGAATCCAGCCCTCTCCACCAGTGGCCACGGCAGAGAATTTAAGTGAGGTTAGAGGGGTGTTGCGGGTGTTTTGGGGTTGGCGGGTTAAGCCCCAGTGCGGGAGTAGTTCAATGGTAGAACCCTAGCCTTCCAAGCTAATGACGCGGGTTCGATTCCCGTCTCCCGCTCCAGTTTCTTGGCGATGGTGAAATTTGCTTTTTAGTCTGATGGCTGCCTTGGCAGCGGTTCGGCAAAGCCCATTTGGCTCAGTGGCAGAGCACTCCCTTGGTAAGGGAGAGGTCGCGGGTCCGATTCCCGCAATGGGCACCAGTTTGTTGGGGCTGTGTTCGGTGTCAAAAGGCTGATCGAAACAGCATTTTGTTTTAGTTGATAGTCCAGTTATTTTTCGGAGTCTGAGAAATGGGAAAAGAAAAATTTGCACGTACCAAGCCCCACGTCAACGTGGGCACGATCGGGCATGTCGACCACGGCAAGACCACCTTGACCGCGGCCATCACCATTGTGCTGGCGGCCAAGTTTGGCGGCCAGGCCAAGGCCTACGACCAGATTGACGCAGCGCCAGAAGAGAAAGCCCGCGGCATCACCATCAACACCGCCCACGTTGAGTACGAAACCGCCAACCGCCACTACGCCCACGTCGACTGCCCCGGCCATGCTGACTATGTCAAAAACATGATCACCGGCGCGGCCCAGATGGACGGCGCCATTCTGGTCTGCTCGGCAGCCGACGGCCCCATGCCCCAGACCCGCGAGCATATTTTGCTGGCCCGCCAGGTCGGCGTGCCCTACATCATCGTGTTCATGAACAAATGCGACATGGTCGATGATGCCGAGCTGCTCGAACTCGTCGAGATGGAGGTGCGCGAGCTGCTCGACAAATACGAGTTCCCTGGCGACAAAACCCCCATCATCCACGGCTCGGCCAAACTCGCCATGGAAGGCGACAAGGGCGAACTCGGTGAAGTCGCCATCATGAAACTCGCTGACGCCCTGGACAACTACATCCCCCTGCCCGAGCGCGCCATTGACGGCGCCTTCCTGATGCCCGTCGAAGACGTGTTCTCCATCTCCGGGCGCGGCACGGTGGTCACCGGCCGAGTTGAGCGCGGCATTGTGAAGGTGGGCGAAGAAATCGAGATCGTCGGCATCAAGCCCACCCTCAAGACCACCTGCACTGGCGTGGAGATGTTCCGCAAGCTGCTTGACCAAGGCCAAGCTGGCGACAACGTCGGCATCTTGCTGCGCGGCACCAAGCGCGAAGAAGTCGAGCGCGGCCAAGTGCTGTGCAAGCCCGGCTCGATCAAACCGCACACCCACTTCACTGGCGAGATCTATGTGCTCTCCAAAGACGAGGGCGGGCGCCACACCCCCTTCTTCAACAACTACCGCCCGCAGTTCTACTTCCGCACCACGGATGTGACAGGCGCCATCGAGCTGCCTGAAGGCAAGGAGATGGTGATGCCGGGCGACAACGTGTCGATCACCGTCAAGCTGATCAACCCGATCGCCATGGAAGAAGGCCTGCGCTTCGCCATCCGCGAAGGTGGCAAGACCGTTGGCGCCGGTGTGGTGGCCAAAATCATCGCCTAACAAGGACACACAGCATGGCCACCAAACAAAAAATCCGTATCCGCCTGAAGGCGTTTGACTACAAGCTCATAGACCAATCGGCCGCAGAGATCGTGGACACCGCCAAACGTACCGGCGCCATCGTCAAGGGCCCGGTGCCCCTGCCGACCCGCATCCGGCGTTTTGACATCCTGCGTTCGCCCCATGTCAACAAAACCAGTCGCGATCAGATGGAGATTCGTACCCACCAGCGTCTGATGGACATTGTTGACCCGACCGATAAAACGGTCGACGCGCTCATGAAGCTTGACCTGCCGGCCGGAGTGGATGTGGAGATCAAGTTGCAGTGATGAACGGCCCTCGGGCAACTGCGCGGCTGAGCTCCTGTTGCGAGGCCGCTAAGAAAATGGCAAACAAAATCAGATTCCGGCTTTAAACCGGGCTATACTTCTCGACCCGAATGGGTTGGGTCGTAAGACGACCGGCGGGTTTTATTAACAGTCTCTCACGCAACAACGGTGGCGCCAATTGCAGTGCCAACGGTGAGAGTTACGGAGAAAAAAATGAGTCTTAGCAATCGCTTAGGGTTGCTGGGCCGCAAGGTGGGCATGATGCGCCTATTCACCGACGACGGGGACACAGTCCCCGTCACGGTGCTGGATGTATCAAACAACCGCGTGACCCAGGTCAAAACTCAGGAGAATGATGGCTATGTCGCCTTGCAGGTGACGTTCGGTGCACGAAAGGCCTCGCGAGTCAGCAAGCCTGCCGCCGGACATCTGGCCAAAGCCGGTGTAGAAGCTGGCGAAATCATCCAAGAATTTCGTGTGTCTTCCGATACTGCTGCTCAGTACAGCGCTGGTGCGTCTGTGCCGGTCAGCCAAGTGTTTACGGTTGGGCAAAAGGTTGATGTGCAAGGCACCACCATCGGCAAGGGCTTCGCTGGCACCATCAAACGCCACCACATGAGTTCGCAGCGCGCCTCGCACGGCAACAGCCGCTCGCACAATGTGCCGGGCTCCATCGGCATGGCGCAGGACCCCGGACGAGTTTTTCCAGGCAAGCGAATGACCGGCCATTTGGGCGTTGACACCGTCACGACACAAAACCTAGATGTCTTTCGCATCGACGAAGCCCGCCAGCTCCTGATGATCAGGGGTGCGGTGCCCGGCTCGGCAGGCGGATTCGTCAC
>CAMATS010000194.1 GCA_945861195.1 Rhodoferax sp. OV413 | reverse complement strand
CTGGGCAGCATCACCGAAACCCTGAACCGCGAGGGCCAGCAGACCGTGATGGTGCAAAAGTTCCTGCCCGAGATCGTCCTGGGCGACAAACGGGTGCTGGTGATTGGCGGGCAAGCCGTGCCGTTTTGCTTGGCCCGTATTCCCCAGGGCAGCGAGGTGCGCGGCAACCTGGCAGTAGGCGGAAAAGGCGTGGCGCAGCCGCTGAGCGCACGGGACCGCGCCATTGCCGAGGCGCTGGGCCCGGTGCTGCATGGGCGTGGACTGCTGCTGGTGGGTCTGGACATCATCGGCGACAGCCTGACCGAAATCAATGTCACTAGCCCCACGTGTTTTCAGGAAATCTTTGACCAGACCGGCTTTGATGTGGCCCAAATGTTCATCCAGGCCCTGACCCAAGTCCTGTCGCAGCCAAGCCCAGGCGCGCCGGCCTGATCAGGCGGCCAGCAGCGCTGCCGAATTGGCCCCTGCCGTGTGCGGCTCGCAGACGCTGCCTCCGGCAAACATGCGTAGTTCGCCAGGCGCCATCGCCACCCAGTCTTCGTTGGTGGTGAGGGGCTCTGTCACCACAATGGCCAGACGGTCTTGCGGGCCATTGAGTTCGGAGAGGTCGACGCTGACATCATCGTCCTTGAGGTGCACCTGCGAAAACGGGTGCTGGCGCAAAACATAGTGAAGCCGGGTGCTGGCATGCGCCCACAAGGCCTGCCCGTTGCTGAGTAAAAAATTAAAAGTGCCGTGCCGGGCGATCTGCGGCACCAATTCGGCCAGGGTCAGGTGCAGCTCGCTGGTGCTGGGCACGCCAGCGTGGGACTTGGCCAACTCTTGCAACAGCCAGCAAAAAGCCAGCTCGCTGTCAGTGCTGCCAACCGGGCGGAAATTGCCGTGCAGCGCCGGCGCGTAATTTGCCAGGTCACCGTTATGGGCAAACACCCAGTAGCGGCCCCACAGCTCGCGAACAAAGGGGTGGCAGTTCTCGAGGGTGACCGCGCCGATGGTTGCCTTGCGCACATGGGCAACCACGTTATGGCTCTTGATGGGGTAGCTGCGCAGCATCTGTGCAATGGGGGAGGTGGCGGCGCCCTCTTTGTCAACAAAGTAGCGCACCCCGCGCCCGGGATCATTGCCATCGCTCTCGAAGAACGCGATGCCCCAACCGTCGGCGTGGTGGTCAGTGCAGCCGCCGCGCTGCGAAAAGCCGGTGAAGCTCAGCGTCAAGCTGGCCGGCAGGTGGCTGTTCATCCCCAGCAGTTGGCACATGGGGCGAGGCTACAAGCTCAGTTGTGACATGCCGGGTTCAACTTCGGGGCTCGGTCCAGAGCTTGCCGCCGGTCGCCCAGTTCTCGCGTTTGACATCGGTGATCAGAATATCGACCGACTCGGGTGAGCCGCCTAGCACCTCCACCGTGACACGGGTGATTTCTTGCACCAGCCGGCGCTTTTGTTCGATGGTGCGGCCTTCCATCATTTCAATGTGGTACGTGGGCATAATGATCCTGTGCTTAGGGACGGGGCAAAAAAATTGCCGACAGGACAATGTTAAATGACACAGGGATTAAGAATGGCTGTCAAAGCTGCTATTTTTTGTTGCATGCTGCTTGGCGGTGTGGCCCCGGCGCTAGCGCTGACTCTGGGCAGCCTGCCGGGGCCGGTCTGGATCGGGCGCTCGATGGATGTGGCGCTTGCCCTGTATGCCGAGGCCGGTGAGGATATGGCTGCCCTTTGCCTGGAGGCTGACGTGTTTTATGCCGACACCCGGCAAGACCCGCGGGGCGTGAGCCTGAGCTTCAAGGCCGGCCTGCCGGGCCAGCCTGCGATGCTGCGCATTGCTTCGGCCGCCCTGGTGAACGAACCCATGGTGACCCTGCATGTGCGTGCCGGTTGCGTGCACAAAACAAGCCGCCGCTATGTGCTGTTGGCCGACCCACCGCTTGATTTGCCGGCCCCTGCCCCTGCGCCCCCGCTTGCCGCCAGTCCGCCCGCGCCACCAGCCCCGCCCGCGGCCTCTGCCCGCGCCAGCGAGCCCAGCCCACCCGCAGCGCCCGCCATAGCAGCGACCACCATCGCCGAGCCGGCATTGGCGGCGCCGGTCAAGTTGGCCGAGCCGGGCAAGGTGGAAAAGCGGGACAAGGCCGGCAAGAAGGGCAAGAAGGGCAAGAAGAGCAAGGCTGCCAAACCGGCCAAACCGGCCAAGCCAGCTCAGACGGGTTAGGCCGGCAAGCCGGCCAATGTGGGTGCGGCTGCGCTAGCCAAGCCCTAAGCGCCGGCTACAAGCGGGTATCTGAATCCCGCAAGGCTTGGCCGATGATCTTCACGCCAGCCTCGATGCGCTCCAAGGGGATCGACGAGTAGCCGATGCGCAGCTGGCGCTGGCCATGGGCGTCAGTTTGGTAAAAAATGTCGCCCCGCTCCACCACCACACCCTGCGGGTAGAGCCGCTCGGCCAGGGCTTGGCAATCCAGGCCCGCCTGGCCGGTGACCCACACCGCCGAGCCCCCCTGCGCGACCACCGCATGCAGCGTGGGCGCGTGCCGGGCCAAAGCGGTGTGCAGCGCTGCTGCGCGTTCGCGGTAAGCGCGGTTGAGTTTGCGCAGATAGGCCTCGTGGTAACCGTGGGCAATAAAGCTGGCCGCCGATTGCTGGTTGTTGGTTGGCACATGCCGCATCATCAGGCGGCGCAGGGCCCGCAGTTCGCGCACCAAAGCGGCCGGGGCCACCAAATAGCCAAGCCGCAGCCCATGCGCCAATGTCTTGGACAGGCTGCCCAGGTACAAAACCCGTTGCGACTTGTCCAGGCTTTTGAGCGCTGGCGTGGGCTGGCCGTCAAAATTGAGTTCGCTTTCATGGTCGTCCTCGATCACCACAAAATCATCACGCTGTGCCATGGCCAGCAGCGCCTGTCGGCGCGCCAAGGGCATCGTCACAGTCGTCGGGCATTGGTGGCTAGGCGTCACATAGACATACTCGCAGCCTGCGAGCTTGGGCCCTAAAACCAAGCCATCGCCATCCACCGGCAAGGCGGCGACGTGCGCGCTGCGCAAACTAAAATTGTTGCGCGCGTCGGGGTAGCCCGGGTCTTCTATCCCGACCCGGGTGTCAGGGCCGATGAGCAACATCGCGAGCAAAAAACTGGCCTGCTGCACGCCGCAGGTGATCAAAATTTCGTCGCGCTCGACCCAGATACCGCGTGCGGGTAGCAGGCGGCGGTGAATTTGGTCGACCAAAGCGGTATCGTCGCGGTCAAGGTGGTCGGGCGCCCAGCGCCGGACCGCCTGCGGCTGCAGGGACTCCAGCGCACAGGCGCGCCAGTCTCGAAACGGGAACAGCGCACCATCGAATTGACCGTAAATGAAAGGATAGGGCTGGCCTTGCCAATCGGTCGGCTTGACGATGTTTCGTTGGGCCGACGGCTGCATCTGCAGCCGCGCGCGCCAGTCGGCTGCGGCGCCTGCCAGGGCCTGGGGGTCGGGCGATGCGGCGATGCTGGCCGCGGGTAAGGGCGGCGCCACAAAATATCCGCTGCGTTGCCGCCCGATCAATATGCCCCGGTCGGTCAGCGCCTGCAGCGCCAGAGTCACCGTCGTGCGCGACAGCCCCAATTCGGCCGCCAGCGTCCGGCTGGCTGGCAGCGCAGCGCCTGGCGCCAAAAAGCCCTGCGCCACCGCTTGCACCAGCATGTCGCACAACTGCCGCTGTAATGTGCCGGACGGCTGGGCGTAACCTTGAAACAAGCGCAACCACATGAGCTCACCGGTACGCGCAATGCGAGGCATAGTTCTGGTCTTATATAAAGTTTCTGACTGGCATTATGCGCACATGCTTGTCTTGCCTACCATCAGTGGCATGCCGATCGACTACCTCAAGCGGGCCCAAGCGCTCCCGCTAAGCCACGACACCGCCACGGCTGACACGGTGCGTACCATGCTGGACGCCATTGCAGCCGGTGGCGAGCCGGTGGCCCAGGCCTATGCCGCCGAGCTTGATGGCTGGCACGGGCCGGTGGTGGTGGCGCCAGAGGCCTTTGCCCGGGCTGAGGCCGCGCTGAGCGAGGGCGTCAAGCAAGATATTCGCTTTGCGCGCGACCGGGTGCAAGACTTTGCGCGGCGCCAGCGCGATTCGATGCAGGAATTTTCTGCCGAACTGATACCGGGCTTGACTGTGGGCCAGCGGCTGATTCCCTGCCAGACGGCGGGCTGTTACGTGCCGGGTGGCCGCTATGCCCATGCTGCCAGCGCCATCATGAGCGTGGGCACCGCCTCGGTGGCCGGGGTGCGACACATCGTGGCCACCACGCCGGCCCACGCACAAGATGGCATCCACCCCGCCATCCTGTACGCCATGCAACTGTGCGGCGTCAGCACGGTGCTGGCGCTGGGTGGGGTTCAAGGTGTGGCGGCGCTGGCCCATGGCCTGTTTACAGGACGACCAGCCGACATCATCGTCGGCCCGGGCAACCGGTTTGTGGCTGAGGCCAAGCGCCTGCTGTTTGGCCGGGTTGGCATCGACGTGATCGCCGGCCCCACCGAATCTGCGGTGATTGCCGACGACAGCGCCGACCCGGCCATCGTCACCGCCGACCTGATCGGCCAGGCCGAGCACGGCCCCGACTCACCCGTCTGGCTGATCACCAGCTCGCGTGCCTTGGGCGAGGAGGTGCTGGCCCGGGCCCCATCAGTGATTGCGGCGTTGCCCGAGCTGGCCCGCCAGGCGGCCGAGGCAGCCTGGCGTGACCACGCCGAGGTGGTGCTGGTCGACTGCCGCGAAGAGGCGGTACAGGTCAGCGACAACTACGCCTGTGAACATGTGCAGGTGATGGCGCGGGACCTTGACTGGTGGCTGGCCAATTTAAGCAACTACGGCTCGCTGTTCCTGGGTGAGGAAACCACAGTCGCCTATGGCGACAAATGCAGCGGGCCCAACCACATCTTGCCGACCCGGGGCGCGGCGCGTTACTCGGGCGGACTGTCGGTGGGCAAGTTCATCAAGACCGTGACCTGGCAGCGCCTGAACCGAGAGGCCTCGCGCACCGTGGGTCAGGTGGCAGCCCGCATTTCGCGGCTTGAAGGCATGGAGGGCCATGCCCGCACCGGCGACGTGCGCTTGCAGAAATACTTCCCCGAGCAGACCTTTGATCTGGGTGCACTCGGACGGTATGGGGGCTGACACCATGGCTGCGCCAACACCCAAACTTCACATAGACCTGAGCCAGCAGGAGCCGATCCCACCCGACGGTGTTGCTGCTGCGCTTGCTCTGATGCAGAGCGGCAAGCTGCACCGTTACGGCGAGACCGACGGCAAGCTCAGCCCTGTGTCAGCGCTCGAAGCAGCCTTTGCGGCTGAGCTGGGGCTGCCTTATTGCGTGGCGCTCAACTCCTGTG
>CAMATS010000193.1 GCA_945861195.1 Rhodoferax sp. OV413 | reverse complement strand
GGCCTTAAGTTTTTTGCTGACCTTTAGTCACCAAGCGTCGGCGCAAGACGTGCAGCCTGCTGCGCCTGAGCAACTGTCGATCGACATTCGTGAGGCTATCGTGCGGGTGCCCGTGACGGTTAAAAATTCGTTCAACAAAGAAATCACCGGAGACGTGCTGGTCACAACGTTTCGCCCCCAAGGCCCAGGACCGTTTCCGCTGGTGGTGATGAACCATGGCCGTCCAGGCGATCGAGCCCAATTCCCACGGCAGCGTTTCGAGCCCATCGCCCGATTTTTTATTCGAAAGGGCTTCGCGGTTGCAGTGCCGCAGCGCTTGGGCTACGGCGTATCAGCCAGCGCGGGTGACCCTGAAGAAACAGTTAGCTGTGACAATCCGCGGTACCAACCAGCCGGCGACGCAGCGGCTGTTCAGGTGTTGGCTGTCGTGGCACATATGCGCAAGGAGGCAGACATTGACCCCAGTCGCCTTGTCATCATGGGCAATTCGGTAGGTGGCTTTACAACGGTTGCGACCGCAGCAACCAAACCCGATGGGCTTGTCGCAGCAATCAACATTGCTGGCGGACATGGTGGCGACCCAAAAACCCGTCCTGGTAATCCTTGTGGAGCATACCTGCTGGAGTCCACATTTGCGGCATGGGGGAAAACGGCAACTGCACCGATGCTTTGGATGTACTCTGAAAATGACAAATTCTTCAATCCCAAGAATTCGCGCGCCTGGTTTGACGCGTTCACCAAGGCTGGTGCAAAGGCAGAATTCAAACTGATGCCGCCGTTTGGTGACGATGGGCACGCCCTGCTGTTGCGCGCCAACGACTTGTGGCAACCGGTGGTTGACGAATTTCTTGCTCGTCACGGTTTCACGACTCCTGGCGCAATGGGCAAGCCTGCCGTCACCGGTCTAGGCAAGGCGCTAGATGCAGCTGCTGTACCGTTGATATCTTCCAAACGACGCGACGAAGGCTACTCAAAATACCTTGCAGCTAAATCGCCCAAGGCTTTTGCCCTCGGTTCGGATGGCCTCTTTGGCGGCGCGTGGGGTGATGACGCCATGTCAAATGCGTTGGGCCTTTGCCAGCGACGTACTGGGTTGCCATGCAAGCTATATGCCGTGGACAACGATGTGGTGTGGGTGCCCTGAGCTGCATCATTATTGGATCTGTCGCAGCAGTGGAGTCTGGCCGAAAAGAGTTGCATCGTTGGCCTGGTGATCAAACAGCGAGGCTGTAGGACTGCCACCGCCGCGCACGCACCGGCACCGCTAATTTGGTGTGCTGGTACCGAACTCGCCGCTCAGAGCCGCAGTGACGGGCGGTTGATCGCGCACACCTACGTGATTTTCCCACTGCGATGCCCGATCTGCGGTGGTCAGATGCGCCTGATCGCATTCATTACCGAGGGCACTCAGATCAGGAAGATCCTTGATCACATCGGGGTGGATCCAGATCCCCCGCAAATTTCCTCGGCGCGCGGGCCACCGCTGCGGGATTACCGTGGTGATGCGCAGATGGGTGAGGGGGCGCAAATCGAGCCAGGCTGGGCAACTGACTGGGATCTGGCGGCGTAACCCGCTTCAGTCTATGAGGTGGATCAGACTCGCTGGCGGGTAGCGGTGCACCCGCCATACCCGGCGCACCGCTAATCCCTCTTGCGAACAGCGCATTTTGGCAGTGAAATACCTATCCGTTGCGCCCGCGCCTACTTGCGCAACTTGGCCAGCTCGGCCATCATTTCGTTGACGGTCACATCACCGACGCTGGCGCTGAACTTGGCGATCACCGGCTTCATCTTGTCGCGCAACTTGGCCACCTCGGCCGACGACAACGTGTCCCAGATCTTCTTGCTGAAGATGACCGATTGCGGGTTGAACTGGTGGTTGGTCAGCACGATGTGTTTTTGCACTTCCCAGAACTTGTTGGCGGCGATCACGCTGATCGGGTTTTCCTGCCCGTCGATGGCCTTTTGCTCTAGCCCGCCATAGACCTCGGGAAAGGCCAATGGGGTGGGGTTCGCGCCCAGGGCCTTGACCCACTCGATGTTGATCGGATTGGGAATGACACGCAGCTTCAGGCCTTCGATGTCCTCCACCTTGTTGATCGGCCGCTTGCTGTTAGTGATATGACGGAAACCCTGTTCCCAGTACGACAGACCGACCAGCCCTTTGGCTTCGAGCAGCGCGTGCATCTTCTTGCCGACCGGGCCGTCGACGATGGCATCCACCTCCTTCTCGTTGGCGAACAGGAACGGGAAGTCGAAGATGGCCAGTTCCTTGGCTTCGCTGGCCAGGATGCCGGAGTTCATCACCGCCATTTCCACGGTACCGCCCTTCATGGCGGAGACCGTGGCCTGGTCGCTCCCGAGCACGCTGTTGAGGTACAGATTCACCTTCATCTTGCCGCCGGATCTGGCAGCCACAAGTTCTGCGAACTTCCTGGCGCCGGGGACCGCCGGGTGTCTCTCCGGGCCATTGATGCCGAACTTGAAAGTGTGCTCCTTGATGTCCTGGGCAGTGGCACGAAGGCAGCCAGTTGCAATTGAAGGCGCAGCTCGTGACATACGCAGAGCGCGTTGGGCTCCGGGCCGCGTCCAAGGCGATCAGCGGCGGGCAGCACCATCATTCGGATGGCGTCTTTTACGGAGGTCAGGCGCCGTGCTGGTCAAACTAGCAACTCCAAGCCTTGGCCTCCCGTTATTTGCAGACGGCGCAGGTCATCGCGGTGCTCGATCACCACACCGGTCTGGGGCCGGCAGGGCACACAGAGTTGATTTGCCGGCACCCTGTGGGTTCAAGGTCGCTTGAACTGGCCCGCCAGTGGTGGGGCGCTGATGTGACATCGCCTGCCCTGGGTGAGTCCGCTACTGTGGTGGTCAGCGGTAATGTGCGTATGGCGTTTGAGGCTTTGTGCCCTCAGGCGCTTGCCGTGGCGATCGCCCTTGAAGTCGGCACGCAAGCCCAAGCACTGGTTCGCCACGCCTTGTTTGCTGATAACTGGTTGTACCAGCGGGGTCAGCCGAATTCTGCGCAAGGCGATGTCATCCGGCAACAGGTGAGAGATGCATTTTTCGTGGACACGCCAGCCTGGCGTGAGGGCGTGTTTCAACGGGCCATGCAGCTCTGGCAACAAGCCATTGATGGGCTGCAGGCTGCGGCCTAAGCTCAGGCTTTCACGCTCATCTCGGTGTACGCATCCACCGGACCCCAGATGCCCGCTGGGCGATCGACCACCTTGGTAAGGTAGGCGCTGGCAATGCCAATTTCGAGCAAGAAAGCAACCGGACAGTCATCTACCACCCGTTTTTGCATGTCCACGTACAGCGCCTTGCGCTTGGCGGGGTTCATCTCTTTGCCGGCCGCTGCCAGCAACTCGTCGACTTTGGGGTTTGAATAACTCTGTGTGTTGGACCAGATCACACCGGGCTTGATGTTTGAACTTAGCCATGTCCTGTGCACCCCAATCACTGGGTCGCCCCAGTTCCAGACATTGTCTGACGCCATGTCGAATTGCAGTGATGAGATGCGTCTCGCCCAAGTGGGAAAGTCGGGCGAAGTTCGGACATTGACCTCGATCCCCACTTTAGCCAGTGCCACCTTCACGTACTCCTGGATGATGGGGGCCTCCGGCAGGCCCGGCAGGTAGTCGTAGTCGATCGTCTGCCGCACGCCGTTTACACCGGGTTTGAGACCGGCGTCGTCCAGCAACTTGCGAGCCTTGTCGAGGTTGAAGTCGTAACGTTCAACGTCCTTGGTATAGAACGGACTACCCGAGACGATCGGTCCGGTCGCCCTGGTGTGAACGCCCCCAAGCAGCGTCTCGATCAAGTACTTTTTGTCGAGGGCATAGTTGATGGCCTGGCGCACCCGCTTATCGGCCAGCTTGGGGCTCTTGTTGTTGAACGCGAGCCAGGTCAATGGTCCCAGCGCAGGCGCTTCCCGCGTGACCAGTGTCGCGTTGGACATCTTGCGTACGCGCGCTTGCGAGGCAGGGTCTCGCGCGGAGGAATGGATGTCGATCTCGCCACGTTCGAAGGCGATCATCAGGCTGGAAGGGTCCTTAAACGTGCGCACAATGATGCGATCGAGCCGCGGCAAGCCCTTGAGGAAGAAATGGTCAAAGCGGTCAAGGATGATGTGCTCACCCTGTTTGAACTCGACCAGTTTGAACGGGCCTGAACCTATCGGACTGGCGTTGCGTGGATGGATTTTGAGGTCAGGGCCGTCGCCATAGATGTGTTTGGGAATGATGGGTGTCAGCGATGTCGACATGGCGAGCAGCAGGGCCGGGTGAGGCTCAGCCAAGCGCACCACAGCCGTATGGGGGTCGACAATGGTGACCGCGTTGACCGGCCCGTACATGGTCTTGAAGGGGTGGTTGTCGCGGATCGCCTCAATTGAAAATTTCACATCATCTGCGGTCACCGGTTTGCCATCGTGAAACACTGCATCCTTGCGCAGGAACAGGGTCACGCTGCGGTTGTCCTCAGACAATGACCAGCGTTCGGCCAAGTAGGGTTGGGGCTTCCAGTCCTTGTCCATGCGAATTGGCGAGGCGAACAACTGCGCTGCGGGCAGCATGGTCCCCAAGCCGCTTTGCACGGCGGAATTGAGGTGGCGCGGGTTCTCTCCCGTACCGATCACCAGCACGCCACCCTTGGCAGCCTGTGCTGCCACCTCTAGGGGAATGCCAAAAATGCTGCCGGCAGTGAGGGCGGCGCCCGCTTGCAAAAGGTGTCTACGGTCAATCGTGCTCATGGTTTGCTCCTTATAGTAAAAATACGAAAATAAACGGGTCCAACGATTACCAGCTTATAAGCAAATGGCCGCGCTGCGGCAGGTTTGCCATGCTTTGTTTACATTATTTCTCATCCCTCAACCAATACCACTTGTACAGAAAATACTGGCCAAAGCGACGGAAGGGCGCGAACGCCTCAGACCGCACCACGCCAAAGAGGTTGGGGTATTCCAGTGGTGAGCTGTAGATAGGCAACTGAAACACCTCGTTGCCACCATCCTTGCCGGCCACGCGGTTTTGATCCAGGCGCCGACTTTTGACTGGCCCACCCATGGTGCCTGCTATCCCGAGCCCAGCAACGGGTTCGAGGTCACTGCGCAGGGTCACAGGACGTCGGCACAGACTGGGTCAATTTGGCGTCGGCGCCAACAGCCCTGTCTCACTAAAGCGCCAGGACCGAATTGTCTCGGATTGTTATTTTGACCATACGGGGTCAACGCGCTGTTGGTGTGAACCTGGGCGTCAGAGCCATTGTGCTGGCGGTTCTATTCCGGCTTTATACCAGCGGTCTTGATGACCCGCACCCAGGTGTCTAGTTCGGACTTGACGAAAGCGGTGTAGTGCTTGCTGCCCTGGGGCGGCACAACAA
>CAMATS010000192.1 GCA_945861195.1 Rhodoferax sp. OV413 | reverse complement strand
GGCGCGGCACAGCCAGCATGAGGCCGGACTAGTGATCGAATTCATCGCCCCCACCGCCGACCTGGCCCGCACCGCCGCCGGTGTGTTCAAGCAAAACCTGCTGCACCACGGCTTTGCCGGGCGGCTGTGCAGCGCCGGGAACCTGGCGTTTGCCTTTACCCCGAGTGAGCTTGACGCCGGCACCGCCTACCGGTTTGTGCTCTACCACGTGATGCAGGCCGCGCCGCTGGACGAGATTTTTCGGGTCGAAACCTGCGTCATTGACAACGCCGGCCAAGCTGGCGCAGGGCCATGAACGCCGCCCTGCCGCTGCCCAAATACCACCAGATTTACCTGGTGCTGCGCGAACAACTGAACGAGGGCAAGTTCACGCAGGGCCTGCCCGCAGAAACTGCGCTCAGTCGGCAGTTTGGAGCAGGTCGGGTCACGGTGCGCCGGGCACTGGAGCAGCTGGCAACCGAGGGCTTGATCATCCGCCAGGCTGGCCGTGGCACCCGGCCAGCGCCGGCGAACAGCCTGGGCAAGAGCGGTGCCGGCCACGCGCCCACCGGCAAAATCAGTCGACTCAATGGTTTGCTCGAAACCATCGTCACCGCCAGCCTGCAAACCTCGGTCAAGGTGATCGAGTGGCGCACGATTCGCGCCTCGCCCAGCGTGGCCGCGGCCCTGCAGATACCGCTGGGCAGCAGGGTCAAGAAAGGCGTGCGCCGGCGCAGCCTGCCCGAGGGCCCGCTGTCCTACATCACCACCTACCTGCCCGAGGCCTTGACCGAGCATTTCGGCCCGCGCGAGCTGGGCAACAAACCAATTCTCCGGCTGCTCGAGGAGTCGGGCGTCGAGCTTGGCCGGGCGCAGCAGACAGTCTCGGCCAGACAGGCGGATGCCGAGGTAGCGCAGCAGCTCGATGTTGCGGTTGGCACCGCCCTGCTGGCGGTTCACCGCCTGGTTTTTGACACGCAGGACAGACCGGTGCAGTGGCTGCACGGACTCTACCGCCCGGACCGCTACGAGTACCAGATGGAGATCTCACAGGTGGGCAACAGCAATGCAACGATTTCGGTCAAAGAAAACCTCGCCGGCTGAGCCGCCACACCGCCAAATACCCGCACCATGAGCCCCATGCCCACACCGGCCAGCACCCTGGCCCAAAAACTCATAGCCCGGGCCGCCGGGCGCAACCATGTCATGCCGGGCGAGATTGTCAACTGCCAGGTCGACCTGGCGATGTTCCATGACTCCTCCGGGCCACGCCGGCTCAAGCCCATGCTCGAAGAACTCGGGGCCACGATCTGGGACCGCTCGCGCGTGGTGCTGGTGCTGGACCATTACGTGCCCGAACGCGACGACGAGTCACGCCGCATTGTCAAAATCGCCCGCGACTGGGCACGCGAGCAGGCCCTGCCCCATGTGTATGACGGCCAGGGCATCTGCCACGTGGTGGTGCCGCAGGGCGGGCATATCCGGCCCGGCATGTTTTGCGTCGGCGGCGACTCGCATTCGCCTACCGGCGGTGCCTTTGGCGCCTACATGTTTGGCATCGGCAGCACCGAGATGCTGGGCGTGGTGGTCACCGGCGAAATCTGGCTGCGGGTTCCGCAGACCATCCAGATGGTCTGGCAGGGCCGCCTGGCCGCCGGGGTTTGCGCCAAGGACATGATGCTGCACATGATCGGCCGCTTCGGCATGAACGGCGGCCAGTACCAGGCGATTGAGTTTGCCGGCGACACGGTGCTGGGCCTGAGCATGCAAGAGCGCATGACGCTGTCCAACATGAGCGCCGAACTGGGCTCGCAAGTGGGACTGATTGCCCCCGATGCCACCACACGGGTCTGGCTGCGCGCCACTGGCGCCGAGGTGGCAGACACCGAGCACTGGTGCACCGACCAAGGTGCCGCGCTGACCCGGCATGACTTCGACGCCAGCACCCTGGCGCCGCAGGTGGCCGCACCCCACAGCCCAGCCAACGCTGGCGATGTCACGCAATGGGCCGGCCTGCCGATCGATGTGGCCTACATCGGCGCTTGCACCGGCGCCAAGCTCGACGACCTGCGCGCCGCCGCTGGCGTGCTGCGCGGCCAGCGTGCGGCGGCCAGCGTCAAGCTGATCGTGGCGCCAGCCAGCCAACATGACCAGCGGCTGGCCGAGCAGGAGGGCGTGATGCAGGTGCTGCGCGATGCCGGCGCCCAGGTTGCTGCCACCGCCTGCGGCGCCTGTGCGGGTTATGGTGACGCCCTGGTCGGTGGCAGCACCGTGCTCTCGACCACGGCGCGCAACTTCAAGGGCCGCATGGGCTCGGCCGAGGCCCAGGTCTACCTGGCCTCGCCCTACACCGTGGCGGCCTCCGCCATCAGCGGGCGCATCAGCGACCCGCGCGCTTTTGCAACAGTCATTGACGCCAATGGAGTTGCCGCATGAGCGGGTCTGTGCGCGAAGCTCAAGAGCACCGGGTCTGGCGATTTGGCGCCGACATCGACACCGATGTGCTGGCACCCGGCGCCTATATGAAACTCGGCATCGAGGGCATTGCGCCGCACTGCCTGGAGAGTGTGCGGCCTGAGTTCGCTGGCAGCGTGCAGCGCGGTGATGTCATCGTTGCTGGCCCCAATTTCGGTATCGGCTCATCGCGCGAACAGGCCGCCGCCGCCCTGGTGCACCTGGGCTTGGCAGCGGTCATCGCGCCGTCCTACAACGGGCTGTACTTTCGTAACGCCTTCAATGTGGGGCTGCTGCTGCTCACCTGCGCGCAAGCCGAGTTGCTGCAAGAAGGGGAACGAGTTGAACTTGAGCCCTCGGGGCTGGGGCTAAGGTCTGACCTGATCGGCCATTTGCCGTGCGAGACGGTGCCCGATTTTTTACTCGCCATGGTGCAGGCTGGTGGCCTGTTCAAGCAACTCAAGCTGCGCCTAGCCGGGCGTGGCCCTTGACCGGAGTCCTGACATGCCCAACAGCGCACAAACCCCGCCAGCGGCTCGAAGCGCCAGCCAGCCCCTCATCAAGCAAGGCCAGCCACCCGCCGACAGCCCCCAGGTGCCAGTGGCCATCGTTGGTGCCGGTGCCTGCGGTCTGGTCACCGCGCTGACGCTGCGCGATGCCGGCCTGGACTGCCTGCTGCTGGAGCGCGACGCCAGCCCCAGCGGCTCCACCGCGCTGTCCTCGGGCTTCATCCCGGCGCCGGCCACCCGCATGCAGCGCGAGGCTGGCATCAGCGGCGACAGCCCTGCGCTGTTTGCCCAGGACATTCAGGCCAAGGCGCATGGCACGGCAGCGCCGCATCTGGTTGAGGCCTACGCGCAGGCCGTTGGGCCGGCGCTGGACCAACTGGCGGAGCGGCACGGCATCACGCTGCAGGTGCTGGACGGTTTTTTGTACCCCGGCCACAGCTTGCGGCGCATGCACGCCGTGCCAGAAAAAACAGGTGCTGCGCTGGTGGCCCAACTGGAACGGGCCGCCCTGGCCGCCGGTGCTGACCTGCTCACCGAAGCCACCGTGCGCACGCTTTGGGTTGATGCGGACCAGCGTGTCACCGGCCTGAGCTACGAGCGGCCAGACGGCACCCTGGAGCACTTGCGATGCGAGCTGCTGGTGCTGGCCTGTAACGGCTTTGGCGGCAATATCGCGATGGTGCGCGAGCTGCTGCCCGAGATGCGCGACGCCCCGTTTGCCGGGCACACCGGCAACGACGGCAGCGCCATTGCCTGGGGCCGCGCACTGGGTGCGCGGCTGGCCGACCTGGGCGGCTACCAGGGCCACGGCTCCTGGGCCACGCCGCACGGCACACTGGTCAGCTGGGCGCTGATGATGGAGGGCGGCATACAGCTCAACGCCCACGGCGAGCGTTTTCATGATGAGACCGGTGGCTACTCGGAGGCGGCGGTGCAGGTGCTGGCCCAGCCCGGAGGCGTGGCCTGGAATGTGTTTGATGAGCCGATCCTGGCGCTGGCACGCGGCTTTCCAGATTTTGTGGCGGCCGAGGCGGCTGGCGCCGTCAAACCCTGTGCCGATGCGGCGGCGCTGGCCGCATGGATTGGTGCCGACGCCGCAGCCGTGCTGGCAGCCTGCAAAAGCCCCAGCAGGGCCGGCTACACCGGCGCGGCCCGCGGTACGGCGCCGGCCGAAGCCCGGCCCAAACGGCCACTGCAAGCGCCGTATTACGCGGTCAAAGTAACCGGCGCGCTGTTTCACACCCAAGGCGGGCTCGACATCGACGCCCACTGCCGGGTGCTGCGCGAAGACGGCAGCCCGCTGCCCAACCTGCTGGCCGCTGGGGGCGCGGCCAGGGGGGTTTCGGGCAATGCGGTGTGGGGCTATTTGTCAGGCAACGGCCTGCTCAGTGCGGTGGCTGGCGGCTCGATTGCCGCGCAAACTGCGGTGACACAATGCCGGCCATGAGCACACTGAAATCGCGGCTGGGTCAGCCCCAAGCCTTGCTGGCGCCCGGCATCTTTGACGCCCTGAGCGCGCTGGTGGCCGAGCAGGCCGGCTTTGAGGCACTGTACCTGTCGGGCGCCTCGATCGCCTACACCCGGCTGGCCCGTTCCGACATCGGCCTGACCACCTTCAGCGAGGTGGCAGACACGCTGGCGCGTATCACCGAGCGGGTGCGCACGCCGGTCATCGTCGACGGCGACACCGGCTTTGGCAATGCGCTGAATGTGCAGCGCACGGTACGCGGCTTTGAGCGCGCCGGGGCCGCCATGGTGCAACTCGAAGACCAGGGCTTCCCCAAGCGCTGCGGCCACCTGGACGGCAAGACGGTGGTCAGCACCAGCGAGATGTGCGGCAAGCTGCACGCCGCACTCGACGCCCGCCACAGCGAGCAGACGCTGATCCTGGCTCGCACCGACGCGCTGGCCATCGAAGGCCTGGATGCCGCGCTGGACCGGGCGCAAGCCTACCTGGACTGCGGTGTCGACGCCCTTTTTATTGAAGCCCTGCGCACGCCAGAGCAGATGGACATTGCCTGCCAGCGCTTCGCGCAGCGGGTGCCGCTGCTGGCCAATATGGTCGAAGGCGGCAAGACGCCTGTGCAAAGCGCCCATGAACTGGGGCAACGCGGCTTTCGGATCGTGATCTTTCCTGGCGGCACGGCGCGCGCGGTGGCGCACACACTGCAGCGCTACTACGCCTCGCTGCACAGCCACCAGACCACCGCGCCAATGAGCCACGCCATGCTTGATTTTGAACAACTCAACGCACTCATAGGCACGCCCGAGTTGCTGGCGCTGGGACAGCGCTATGCCCAGCCCTGATGCGCCTGATGGGCCAGGGGATGGCCAGGCGCATTCCGTAAGCGCCTAAGCCTCTGGTGTCAAGGCGCTGGCTGACCGGTCATGGGGCTTGCCTGTGAACAAGCACGGGGGATGGCGCCGCGTCGGCCATGGCCTCACC
>CAMATS010000191.1 GCA_945861195.1 Rhodoferax sp. OV413 | reverse complement strand
GAATTGGTCAGGCGGTCCATCGAGACCCGCCTGCCGTTTTTGAAATTTGCGGCCATGCATTTGATCTCGGCGCAAAAACGCCAGGGTTTGGGGCCGCGTTGGACCTCCATCGCCCAGGCCCACAAGGCCGCCAACTGCAAAATGACCACACCAGTGCTGACCCGTTTGCTGCTCGAAGCGGTGCAGTTCCAAAGCCCGAAGCGCTCCGGCATGTACCGTCCCAAACTGCGCTATGCCCATCAGGGGGGCATGAACCCCCCGGTGATCGTCATCCACGGCAACTCGTTGGAGCATGTCACCGACACCTACAAGCGCTACCTGGAGGGGCGTTTTCGCAAGCAATTTGACCTGGTAGGCACGCCTTTGCGGATCGAGCTCAAAACCGCCAGCAACCCTTTTGTTGATAAAACTTCGCGCTAGTACCCAGACCCGCAAATGCTTCAACAAACCCAAGTCCTTGCCGCGGACGTGGCTTGTTAGCCCTGTGTTATCGTCTGCCCCCTCAACATTTCGAACACGGAGGATATCGTGAACAACAAAGGTCAGTTACTTCAAGACCCGTTCCTAAACGCACTTCGGCGCGAGCATGTGCCGGTCGCCATTTACCTGGTAAACGGCATCAAGCTGCAGGGCCAGATTGAATCTTTTGACCAGTATGTCGTGCTGCTGCGCAACACCGTGACCCAAATGGTTTACAAACATGCCATCTCAACCATTGTGCCGGGGCGAGCTGTGAATTTTTCTACTGGCGAGGGTGACTCACCTGCTGCCGCCTGAACGCCAGCCCGCAGCGGCACTGCTCGTAGGGGTGGATTTTGGCCTTCCCAATTTTGATGGCGCGCTGGAAGAATTGGGTTTGCTGGCCCAAACCGCGGGCCTGCAGCCGGTGGCGCGCCTCACCTGCAAGCGCCGGGCGCCAGATGCTGCTTTGTTCGTTGGCAGCGGTAAGGCCGACGAGATCAAAATACTTGCCAACCAGCTCGGCGCGGTCGAAATCTTGTTCGACCAAAGTCTGAGTCCGGCGCAACAACGCAATTTAGAGCGTCACCTGGAACTGCCGGTCAACGACCGTACCCTGCTGATCCTGGAGATCTTTGGCCAGCGGGCACAAAGCCATGAGGGCAAGCTGCAGGTCGAACTCGCTCGCCAACAGTACATCAGCACGCGGCTGGTGCGCCGCTGGTCGCACTTGGAGCGCCAAAGTGGCGGCATTGGTTTGCGCGGCGGCCCGGGTGAAACCCAAATCGAACTTGACCGACGCATGATTGGCGAGAGCATCAAAAAAATCAAGGAGCGTTTGATCAAGGTCAAGCGCCAGCGTCAGACCCAGCGGCGTCAACGTGAACGGAGAAATGCCTTCAATATATCGCTCGTCGGTTATACCAACGCCGGCAAATCGACTCTCTTCAATGCGCTGGTGAAAGCCCGGGCCTATGCGGCTGACCAGCTGTTCGCCACACTTGATACCAGCACCCGGCAGCTGTATTTGGGCGAGGCTGGCCGCTCGGTGTCTCTGTCTGACACGGTGGGCTTCATCCGGGACCTGCCGCACAGCTTGGTCGACGCGTTCCAAGCCACCCTGCAAGAGGCGGTGGATGCTGATCTGCTGCTGCATGTGGTGGACGCTGCAAGTCCGAACTGGCTGGAGCAGATGACCGAAGTCCAGCGGGTGCTGGCTGACATCGGCGCGGCCGACATACCGCAATTGCTGGTCTTCAACAAACTCGATGCGCTGGATCCTGACCGGAGGCCGCTGCTGATGCAGGATTGGTTTGCTGTGGCGGACCGGCAAACACCGCGTATCTTTGTCAGCGCCAAGCAAGGCGAGGGTCTGCCGGCGCTGCGCGCTTACCTAGCCGGGCGGGTGCACCGGGTTGGCGCTGCCGAGCCGGATGGGATGTATTCCCTTCCAGATGAAGGGGAGGTCGTTCATTTGGGCACAATCGGGCAACTTAGTACTGGAATCTTGCGATGAAACTCTATTTGCGCGCCATATCTTGGCCGACCATTCCTAAAAAAATTCGGGGTATGTTCAACCTGAATGACTCGCGTTGGGGGCGCGGTGATGACAAGCCCGCCGAGGGTGCGGGTGGGCCTGGGCGCCCAGAGTCGCCGCCACCGGAGCCAACACCGCCCACCGGCAATGATCGACCGCCCAAGCCGCGTCAGAACGCCACGCCGCCTGACCTCGATGAGCTTTGGAGAGATTTCAACCGCAAGCTCGGAGGTATGTTCGGCGGTGCAAAGTCGGGTGGGCGAGGCGGTGCGGGGGGGCCTTTCAATGGCGGTGGTGGTGGTGGTGGCGGATTTCAGCCCGACATGAAG
This sequence comes from Rhodoferax sp. OV413, assembly GCA_945861195.1. Classification (GTDB taxonomy): domain Bacteria; phylum Pseudomonadota; class Gammaproteobacteria; order Burkholderiales; family Burkholderiaceae_C; genus Rhodoferax. The sequence goes on along the minus strand of CAMATS010000191.1, from coordinate 3,065 downwards.
CAAGCTGGCATCGGTGTGGCTCTGTTGGCGGGCGCTGCCTCTTTGATCTGGTTGGCGACGGGCTTCTTCATTGTTGAAGAGGGTCAGCAGGCTGTCATCACGCAATTCGGGCGCTACAAGTCCACGGCACTGGCTGGTTTTAACTGGCGTCTGCCTTATCCGATACAGCGGCACGAGATGATTTTCGTGACCCAAATCCGCTCGGTTGATGTTGGACGCGACACCGTCATCAAGGCCACCGGCCTGCGCGAATCGGCCATGCTGACAGAGGATGAAAACATTGTTGAAATCAAGTTCGCGGTGCAGTACCGGCTCAGCGACGCTCGCGCCTACTTGTTTGAGAGTAAAAACCCGGCTGACGCGGTGGTGCAGGCTGCTGAGTCCTCGGTGCGCGAGGTGGTCGGCAAGATGCGTATGGACAGTGCCCTGTCCGAAGAGCGCGACCAGATTGGGCCGCGAGTACGCGCGCTGATGCAAAAAATACTGGACCGCTACAAAGTCGGTATTGAGGTGGTGGGTATCAACCTTCAGCAGGGCGGCGTTCGCCCCCCGGAGCAGGTGCAAGCCGCTTTTGACGATGTCCTGAAAGCCGGGCAAGAGCGTGAACGCGCGAAAAATGAAGCCCAGGCCTATGCCAATGACGTGGTTCCGCGGGCTGTGGGCTCGGCCTCGCGACTCAAAGAAGAGGCCGATGCCTACAAGTCGCGCATCGTCTCCCAGGCCCAGGGTGATTCTCAGCGATTTCGTTCGGTCTTGACCGAGTACCAGAAGGCCCCGCAGGTCACGCGCGACCGGATGTACCTCGACACCATGCAGCAAGTCTATGCCAACGCCACCAAGGTCATGGTTGACTCCCGGCAGGGGGGTAATCTCTTGTACCTGCCGCTTGAAAAAATCATGCAAATGTCGGCGCAGAACGGCTCCGGCGTGGCCGAGGTAGCGCCCCCTGCGATGGCGCCTCCCGCTGCCCCTGGCAATGCCGCACCCGCCGCACCGGCCGAAGCCCGTGGCCGAGATACCACCCGGTCGCGTGACCGTGATTCCCGTTAGGAGCCTGATATGAACCGTCTGGGATTTATTCTTGCGTCGCTGCTGGTGCTTCTGGGCCTGGCGAGTTCGATGCTGTTTGTGGTCGATCAGCGCCAGTTTGGCGTGGTCTATTCGCTGGGTCAGATCAAGGATGTGATCACCGAGCCCGGCCTGAATTTCAAGCTGCCGCCACCCTTGCAAAATATTGTCTATATCGACAAGCGCCTGCTCACCTTGGACAGCACCGACACCGAGCCCATGCTGACGGCCGAGAAACAGCGGGTGGTGATTGACTGGTATGTGCGGTGGCGAATTTCCGAGCCATCCCAATACATCCGCAATGTGGGTACTAATGAAGCCGCTGGTGCCAGCCAGCTAAACCGCGTGGTCCGCAATGCCTTTCAGGAAGAGATCAACAAACGCACGGTCAAAGAGTTGCTGTCACTCAAGCGCGAGGCCCTGATGGCCGACGTCAAGCGTGAAGTGCTCGAGAAAGTGCGCGGCGAGAAACCCTGGGGTGTTGATGTGGTGGATGTGCGCATCACCCGGGTCGACTATGTGGAGGCGATCACCGAGTCGGTTTACCGGCGTATGGAGGCCGAGCGCAAGCGGGTTGCCAACGAACTGCGCTCTACCGGGGGTGCTGAAGGCGAAAAGATCCGCGCCGATGCAGACCGGCAACGTGAGGTAGCGGTGGCCAACGCTTACCGGGATGCGCAAAAAATCAAGGGCGAAGGCGATGCCGAGGCATCGCGCATTTACGCCGAATCTTTCGGGCGTGACCCTCAGTTCGCCCAGTTTTACCGTAGCCTGGATGCCTACAAGGCCAGTTTGGGCAAAAAAAGCGATGTCATGGTCGTCGACCCGGCATCCTCGGAATTTTTCAAGGTTTTCCGCGGTGCTGTGGGCGCCTTGCCAGCCTCTCCAAACCCGACAAAGTAGACTTTGGGCGAAGATGTTTTTTGGCTGGCGCTGGGCCTGGTGCTGGTGCTTGAGGGCCTGTTTCCTATGCTTTCGCCTGCCGGTTGGCGGCGCATGTTCACCCAAATGTTGCTCCTAAAAGACGGGCAATTGCGGTTCTTCGGTATGTGCAGCGTCCTGTCGGGGTGTCTGTTGATATGGTGGTTTGCATGACCGGCTCTTTCAGCGTCCCGGGCTGAAGCCTTGGGCTCCTGTTGCGCCCGGTAAAATCGGGCTTTCAACTGCCTCACTGCCTATTCATGTCCGCCTGGGTCCTGCCGGATCACATTGCCGATGTACTGCCGTCCGAAGCGCGGCACATCGAAGAACTCCGCCGGGAATTGCTGGACATGGCGCGTTGCTATGGCTATGAGCTGGTTATACCGCCGTTGCTCGAGCACCTGGAATCCCTGCTCAGCGGTGCTGCCAGCGCGCTCGACTTGCAAACCTTCAAACTGGTCGATCAGCTCTCCGGGCGCATGTTGGGCCTGCGCGCAGACAGTACCCCGCAGGTGGTCCGAATCGACGCCCACCTGCTCAACCGCCGAGGCGTTACCCGCCTTTGCTATTGCGGCCCGGTCTTGCACACCCGGCCGGGCGGACCGCATGCCACCCGGGAGCCTTTGCAATTGGGCGCTGAAATCTACGGGCACGCCGGCCTGGAGGCCGACCTCGAGGTGCTGTCATTGGCTCTTGCCGGTTTGAGCGCGGTGAAGGCGCAGGCCTTGGCGGTCGATATGGCCGACGCCCGCATCGTGCGCGCCTTGACGGCTGATATGGCGCTGTCAGCCACCGGGCTGTCCCAAATCCATGCCGCGCTGGCTGCCAAAGACCTCAGCGAATTGAAACTCCTGACCCGCGATGCCCCCGCAGCCAGCAGACGCGGCTTGCTGGCCCTGCCCCAACTCTATGGCGGCGCTGAGGTATTGACTGAGGCCGAAAAACTGCTTCCGGCCGGCCCCCTAATTGCCCAGGCCCTGGCCGAGCTCAGGTGGCTCGCTCACCGTGTGGAGGGGGTTAGGGTGAGCTTTGACCTGGCCGACCTGCGCGGCTATGCCTATTACAGCGGAGCCACT
>CAMATS010000190.1 GCA_945861195.1 Rhodoferax sp. OV413 | reverse complement strand
GTGACGCTACGCGCCAAGCTTTGCTCCAGCCGTTCTCGCTTGAACATTGCGGCGTCATCAAAGTCAAAGGCAAGTGCGAGATGAGCACTTGGTTCTTGAACAAATCCGATCAGAACTGATTGGTATGCGGCTCTGCCGCATGATGGGCTGCAGGGTAAGCATTGGCATTGGCATTGATTCCACCAAGGAATCTCCGCTCGAGATCATGGTCGCACATGACAGCCAACTGCCGGTGCTCACAGCGTCCGTCATTTCCGGGCAAACCGGAATCCGTCTTCAGGCGGTCAAGGCCTCAGACAGGTTGAGCCATTGCTCCTCGAGCGCCTGCAACTCTGCGCCGACCACCTTCAGGCGTTTGCCCAACTCGGCCAGTTCCAGCGGGGGCAGGGCGGTGCACAGGCGGGCCTCCAGGGCGGTGCTCTCAAACTGCAGGGCGGCCATGCGGGTGTCGAGTTCGTCCAACTGGCGTTGCAGGGCGCGGGCGCCGGGGACCTTGCTGTTTGGTTTGCCCGAGGATGACAGGGCCTGGGCTGGTTGGGCCGCTGGGGCGGGAACGGCTTGGGCCTCCGGCGCCTGTGCAGCCGGCTTGGCGTCGGCTTTGGGTGCTGCGCTGGCTTCTTTGGAGGCTTCACGCTGGCGCTTGGCTTCGTCGAGCAGGTAGCGCTGGTAATCGTCCAGGTCGCCGTCAAAAGGGGCCACGCCGCCGCGCGAGACCATCCAGAATTCATCGCACACGGCGCGCAGCAGGGCGCGGTCGTGGCTGACCAGCATCACGGTGCCTTCAAATTCATTGAGCGCCATGCTCAAGGCCTCGCGGGTGGCCAAATCCAGGTGGTTGGTGGGTTCGTCCAGCAGCAGCAGGTTGGGGCGCTGCCAGACGATCATGCACAGCACCAGGCGGGCTTTTTCGCCGCCGCTCATGCTGCCCACGGCCTGTTTGACCATGTCGCCGCTGAAATTGAAGTTGCCCAAAAAGCTGCGCAAGTCTTGCTCGCGTGTGGCCTGTCCGGCGATTTTTCCCAGAGCGGTGAGGTCTTTGACCAGCTTGATCATGTGCTCCAGCGGAGTGTCGGCCAAGCGCAGCACATCGAGCTCTTGCTGGGCAAAGTAGCCGATGTTCAGGCCCTTGCCTTCGGTGACGTCGCCGCCGATCGGCTGCAGGGCGCGCGCCACAGTTTTGACCAGGGTTGATTTGCCCTGACCGTTGGCGCCCAAAATGCCGATACGCTGGCCGGCCAACACCGAGCGGCTGACCTTGTGCACGATCACCGTGGGCGGGGTGCCGGCCGGGGCGCCGTCGGGCGCCGGGTAGCCAAAGCTGACGCCCTGCATCGAGAGCATGGGGTTGGGCAGGTTGGCCGGTTCCTTGAACTCAAAGGTGAAATCGGCCTCGCTGAGCAGCGGAGCGATTTTTTCCATGCGGTCCAGCGCCTTCACGCGGCTTTGTGCCTGCTTGGCTTTGCTGGCCTTGGCTTTGAAGCGGGCGATGAACTTTTGCAGGTGGGCGATTTTGTCCTGCTGCTTGGAGAACGCTGTTTGCTGCAGCGCCATCTGTTCAGCCCGCATGTCTTCAAACTTGCTGTAATTGCCGCCGTACCGCACTAATTTTGCGGCGTCAATATGCAGGGTGACACTGGTCACCGCGTCCAAAAACTCGCGGTCGTGGCTGATCACGATCATGGTGCCCTCGTAGCGCTTGAGCCAGGCCTCCAGCCAGACCAGGGCGTCCAGGTCCAGGTGGTTGGTGGGCTCGTCGAGCAGCAGCAAGTCAGAGGGGCACATCAGCGCGCGGGCCAGTTGCAGCCGCATGCGCCAGCCACCTGAAAAACTGTTGACCGGGTTGGACAGCTCGGTGGTCTTGAAGCCCAGCCCCAGGATCAGCGCCTGGGCGCGGGCCGGGGCGTCATGGGCGCCGGCGTCTTGCAGCGCCATGTAGGCGTGGGCCATGCGGTCGTAGTCGTCGGTGGCCTCCGACGCGCTGACTTCTTGCTGGGCGGCGAGCAGGGTGGTATCGCCCTCCACCACGAAATCGGTGGCACTCTGGCTGGTCTCAGGCATGTCCTGCGCCACCTGGCCCATGCGCCATTGAGACGGGATGTAGTACTCGCCCACGTCTTCATGCAGGTTGCCGTTAAACAGCGCAAACAGCGACGACTTGCCCGCGCCGTTGCGCCCTACCAGGCCCACTTTTTCGCCGGGGTTCAGGGTGACGGAGGCGCCTTCGAGCAGCACTTTGGCGCTGCGGCGCAGCGTGACGTTTTTCAGGGTAATCACAGGTGGGGGTCGGTTCGGGTGGCGTTCGGGTAGCGCACGGTTAGGGGCCGGCAGCGGCCAGCAAAGGCATGGCCGCGGGCGTGGCGGCGAAGGGTGGTAGTGTAAGGGCGCGTCATCCCTGTCCGTCATCACCGACCTCGTCAGTCATTTCCGACCTGATCAGGGATCCATGCGGCCATGTATCGCCATCTGGCAAAATATGGCTAGCCAGAATAGGAGGGTCCGAAAAATGAAAACCGTTGCCGTGTATGAAGCCAAGAATCGGTTCTCGGAGCTGTTGGCCGAGGTGGCGCTTGGTGAAGAGTTCACCATCACCCGGCATGGCACTGCGGTGGCACGGTTGGTGGCCATGGGCGCGCCGAGCGACTCCGCGGCCGGGCAGGGCGAGCGGGTGTCCGATGCCATGCACCGGCTGCGCGACCTGGGCCGCGATGCGGTCTTGGGCGTAGGGCTGGCAGAGGCGATCGGCGCCGGGCGCGACTGATGCCGTTTGTGCTGGACAACTCGGTGGTGTCGGGCTGGTACCTGCCCGAGCAGGCCAACGCCTACACCGAGGCCGTGGCCGAGTTGCTGAAAAGCGACCGCGCGCTGGTGCCGCCTTTGTGGCAACAGGAGCTGGCCAACGTTCTGAAAACGGCCTGTAGCCGAGGCAAACTGGCGCCGACTGCGGCACGCCAGATCATCGACACTCTGGGCGATTTGCCGATCGATGTGGATACCGGGCCTGCACCGGGTCAGCGCCAATTGTTTGAGCTGGCGCTGCGTTACCAACTCAGCAGCTATGACGCGGTCTACTTGGAATTGGCCCTGCGCCATGGTCTGAAGGTGGCGACGCAGGACGCCCAGCTGAAAGCGGCGGCGATTGAGGCCGGGCTGGGCGTCGTGTGACCACGGGGTCTATCTGTGCTTGGGCTGCAGTCTGATTCGCTCTGAATGTGAGACAGTGCAGCGCTGGATTCCCAGTCGTGGCCGGGAATGACGGCGCTTTTTGTCATCCCCGACCTGATCGGGGATCCGTGGACATGGTGCCCAACCCGGACGCCATAATCCGGCGCATGTCATCTGCCAAAATTTTGTTCGGTTTTCATGCCGTGGGCGTACGCCTGAAGACGGCGCCGCAGTCGGTGGTTGAAATCTTTGTTGACCCGGGACGGCGCGATGCGCGGATGCGGCAGTTCATTGAGAAAGTGGCCGAAGCCGGGGTGCGACTGATCGAGGCCGATGGCGTGCGGCTGGCCCGGCTGTGTGGCGGCCACGGGCACCAGGGGGTGGCGGCGCGGGTGCAGGAACTGGCGCAGGTGCATTCACTGGACGACCTGCTTGATGCGATGGAGGCGGCCCAGGCCGCCAAACCGATGGCCGAGCGGGTGGCGGCACTGATTTTGGTGCTCGACGGCGTGACCGACCCGCACAACCTGGGCGCCTGCCTGCGCGTGGCTGACGGCGCCGGCGTGCATGCGGTGATTGCACCCAAAGACCATGCCGCCGGCATCAATGCCACGGTGGCCAAGGTGGCTAGCGGCGCGGCCGAGACCGTGCCCTATTTCATGGTGACCAACCTGGCGCGCACCCTGGGGGAACTCAAAGAGCGCAACATCTGGGTGATTGGAACCAGCGACGCGGCGCCGCGCACCCTCTACCAAGCCGACCTGACCGGCCCGGTGGCGCTGGTGCTGGGCGCCGAGGGCGCCGGCCTGCGTCAGCTGACCGCCAAAACCTGCGATGAGCTGGTGAGCATCCCGATGCGCGGCGCGGTGGAAAGCCTGAACGTGTCGGTGGCCAGCGGTGTGTGCCTGTACGAGGCTTTGCGGCAGCGGTCGGCGAAGCCCTAAACCCAGCCCAACCCCCCCAGCACCGCCCCCGCACCCAGCAGCCAGAGCAAGTGGATGCGGGTGCTCCAGACCAGCAGCGCGGTGACGGCGGCCAGCAGCCAGAGCGGCCAGTGCTCGGCTGAAGTGCCCTGGCTGGTGGCCAGGATGATCCCGGTGGCCAGCAAGATGCCAATCACCAACGGCGCCATGCCCTGCTTGAAGGCACGCACCACACGCCGTTCACGGTTTCGGTGGCCCCAACGGGCCACGCTAAAGGTGAGTACGGTGCTGGGCAGCAGGGTGCCCAGCATGCTCAGGCTGACCCCCAGCAGGGCGCAGACCCAGGGGGGCAGGCCGCTGGCTGGAGCGGCGTTGAGCCCCACCTGCCAACCCAGCAGTGCGATGAACAGCACGTTGGGCCCGGGTGCGGCCTGTGCCAGCGCGATCGCAGAGCTGAACTGCGCCTCGCTCAGCCAGTGTTGCTGCATCACCAGATGGCGGTGCATGTCGGGCGCAGTGCTGATTGCCCCACCAACCGCCAGCAGCGAGAGTGACAAAAAATGACCGAGCAGCGCCAGCCAGTCAGCAGCGCTCAGCGCGATGCTCATGCGCCACCCATGTCTTTGGGCAAACGGCCCAGCTGCCGGTAGGCCCAGGCGCAACTCAGACCCCCCAGGACGAGCAGCACCCAGGCCAGCGGCAGGCGCAGCCAGCCAATGGCCAGGACAGTGAGGCTGATTGCACCAGCACTGGCAAGGGAGCCGACGACATTTTTCTTCAAGGCCGGCAACAGTTTGAGGCCGGTGGCAGCGATCAGGCCGGCAGCCACAGCTCCCATGCCGCGCAGCGCCCCCTGCGCCACCGGCAGGGTCTGCACGCCGGCATACAGGGTGGCCAGCAGCAGCACCAACACAAGCGGCAAGCTCAGGATGCCAGCCATTGCCACAAACGCCCCTCGTAGCCCAAAAAAACGGTCGCCCAGCATCAGCGACAAATTAACCACATTGGGGCCGGGCAGCACCTGAGCCACGGCCCAGTCTTCCACAAACTGCTCCCGCGTGAGCCAGCGCTGGCGCTCTACGAGTTCGCGCTGGACGATGGCCAGCACCCCGCCAAAGCCCTGCAGGGCCAGCCAGGTGAACGACCAGAACAGTGCGCGCAGTGATTCTGGGCGGGGGCTCGCGTCGGGGTCGGCATTGAGCTTGGCCTTGCTCGAGGTGGGTGGTGTGGCGGGTGGTGTGGCGGTATCGCGCATGGCTTGATTATCAAGACTGCCCTGTGCTGGGTTCGCCGGGGCCGCTGCTCAGGGCCCGGGGC
>CAMATS010000189.1 GCA_945861195.1 Rhodoferax sp. OV413 | reverse complement strand
TGTAAATAGCGCACCTTGACGCCGTTGTCGGTCAAATAATCGGTCAACTGCTCAGCCATACGCTTGGTCAGTGTGGTGATCAGCACCCGCTCGTGTTTGTCAACACGGATACGGATTTCCTGCAGCACATCGTCGACCTGGCGGCTTGCCGGCCGGACCTCGAGCTGCGGGTCAACCAGCCCGGTGGGGCGAACCAACTGCTCCACCACCTGCCCGGCATGGTCTTTTTCCCACTGCGCCGGGGTGGCGGAAACAAAGATAGCCTGACGCATGCGGGACTCGAATTCCTCAAACTTCAGCGGCCGGTTATCCAGCGCGCTGGGCAGGCGAAAACCGTATTCAACCAGGGTGGTCTTGCGCGCGCGGTCGCCGTTGTACATGCCGCCAAACTGGCCTATCAGCACATGGCTTTCGTCCAAGAACATCAGGGCATCTTTGGGCAGGTAGTCGGTGAGTGTGGCGGGTGGCGCACCCGGCGGGGACGCGCTGAGGTGGCGGCTGTAGTTTTCAATGCCCTTGCAATGGCCCACCTCGCAGAGCATCTCCAGATCAAAGCGGGTGCGCTGCTCGAGGCGCTGCGCCTCAACCAATTTGCCTTGCACCACCAATTCCTTGACCCGCTCCGACAACTCGGTCTTGATGGTTTCCACGGCGGCCAGCACCTGCTCTCGCGGGGTGACATAGTGGCTGCTGGGATAGACCGTGAAACGCGGTATTTTTTGGCGAATGCGCCCGCTCAAGGGGTCAAACAGCTGGAGCGATTCAATCTCGTCGTCAAACAGCTCAATCCGCAGGGCCATTTCGCTGTGCTCGGCGGGAAACACGTCAATGGTGTCGCCTCGCACCCTGAACTTGCCGCGGGAAAAATCGACATCATTGCGCTCGTATTGCATGCGCACCAGTTGGGCGATCAGGTCGCGCTGCCCGAGTTTGTCGCCGGCGCGAAGCGTCAACACCATCTGGTGGTAGGCCTCAGGTTGGCCGATGCCGTAGATGGCCGAGACGGTGGCAACGATCACCACATCCCGGCGTTCGAGCACGCTTTTGGTGCAACTCAAACGCATCTGTTCGATATGCTCGTTGATGGCCGAGTCTTTTTCGATGAACAAGTCCCGCTGCGGCACATAGGCCTCGGGTTGGTAGTAGTCGTAGTAACTGACAAAGTACTCGACCGCGTTTTTCGGGAAAAACTCACGGAATTCGCTGTAAAGCTGAGCCGCCAGGGTTTTGTTGGGAGCAAACACGATGGCCGGACGACCCAGCTGGGCGATTACATTGGCCATGGTGAAGGTTTTTCCGGAGCCGGTCACCCCCAGCAGGGTCTGGAACACCTCGCCATCTTGCACCCCGGCTACCAGCTTCTCGATGGCGCTTGGCTGGTCCCCGGCCGGCGCGTAAGGTTGGTACAACTCAAATGGCGAATTGTCATACCGAACAAAAGTGCCGGGTAGTGACGGCACCGCGCCCTCAGGGCCCGATCCAGGGGCAATGACAGCGAGATTGGGTACAGATATTGGGGGGTGCATGGATAGGGTCAGAAAATCACGCAAGCTTGGCGGGTCGGTTTGGCGCGCAGGCTATCGTTGGTGAGCGGGTCAATTTTCTCACGCCAGCGCCAGCAGCCGGCGCGGCGGGGCTGTTCAAGACTTGAATTTTGGGGATAGGTAAGAAAAAATGGCAAGCGAAGAAGTTCGACCCGATGAGCGGCGGCTGCACACACGACGGTCCCTGCGCGGGGCTTCACACCTGCAGTTCGCCAGCCATCCAGCCGTGGAAACCCGCACAGTAGACGTGAGCGCCAGCGGGTTGGGCATCATTGCGCCTATCAACCCGTCCACGGGCATGGCATGCAACATCCGGTTTCTGCTGCCCGTCGAGCCTGAGAGAAATGTCACCATATCGGCAACAGCGCTGGTCACGCACAGTGTGTTTACCCAGGCTGAGCGCGGGTTCAAAGTCGGCTTGATGTTCACCGACCTGTCACCGCAAACACTGGGCTTGCTGATGCGCTACGTCAATCGCTGAGCAGTTGGGGCTGCCAGGCTGGCCGCAAGCAGCGCCGACCGGCCTGGCTAAAATCAGGCGTAGGCCAGGGCTCCACCACTGCCCGGCGCAGTCAAAAAACAAACTCAAAGGACGCACTCGCATGTCTTTCTTCTCAGCCGTCGAGATGGCGCCCCGCGACCCAATTTTGGGCCTTAACGATCAATTTGCAGCAGACACCAACCCGGCAAAGGTCAATCTGGGTGTTGGCGTGTACTACGACGATCAAGGCAAGCTGCCCCTGCTGGGCTGCGTACAAGCTGCCGAACAGGCCATGATGGCCACCCCAAAGGCGCGCGGCTATTTGCCCATCGACGGCCTGGCAGCCTATGACGCGGGAGTCAAGGCATTGGTCTTTGGGACTGACAGCGAGCCGATTCAATCGGCCCGGGTGACAACAGTTCAGGCGATTGGAGGCACCGGCGGCCTGAAAATCGGCGCCGACTTTTTGCACCGGCTCAACCCGCGCGCCGAAGTGCTGATTTCGGACCCCAGTTGGGAGAACCACCGGGCCCTGTTTACGAATGCCGGGTTTTTGGTCAAAAATTACCGTTACTACGACGCTAAAAACCGCGGTATCGACTTTGAGGGCATGCTCGCCGACTTGGCATCAGCAGCCCCTGGCAGCATTGCCGTACTGCATGCCTGCTGCCACAACCCGACCGGCTACGACATCAGCGCTGCGCAATGGGACCAAGTGGTGGCCATGTGCAAGTCGCGTGGCTTGCTTCCATTTCTTGACATGGCTTACCAGGGCTTTGGCTATGGGCTGGCCGAGGACGGCGCAGCGGTGCAGAAATTTACCGCTGCCGGCCTGAGTTTTTTTGTCGCTAGCTCATTCAGCAAAAGCTTTAGCCTGTACGGCGAGCGCGTGGGAGCGCTCAGCGTGCTGTGCGACAACCAAGACGAAGCTGCGCGGGTTTTGTCCCAACTGAGGGTGGTAATACGCACCAACTACAGCAATCCGCCGACCCACGGCGGCACGGTGGTGGCCGCGGTGCTGGCCAACCCCCAGTGGCGCGCGCTGTGGGAGAGCGAGCTGGCCGGCATGCGCACCCGAATCAAAGCCATGCGCCAAAAGCTTGTTGACGGTCTGAAGGCCGCCGGCCTGCAGCAGGACATGGGCTTCATCACCAACCAGATCGGCATGTTCAGTTACTCGGGCCTGAGCCGCGAGCAAATGGTTCGCCTGCGCCAAGAGTTTGGTGTTTATGGCACTGACACCGGTCGCATGTGCGTGGCCGCGCTCAACGGCAAAAACATCGACTATGTTTGCGCGTCTATCGCCAAGGTGATTTGATCGGCGCTCACAGCAGCCCCTCGGCGCGCAATGACTCGAGGGCCAACCTGGCATCGGCGCGGGGGCTTCGCATCAAGTAAAAGACCATCGCGTAGCGGGAGGCAAAGCTTTGCGGGCGGCCCGACCTGAGCCATTGCACAAAGGCTGGGGCGAACTCCCAGCGCGACCAATTGCCCAAATCTGAGGCCACCAAACCCGCCAAGGCGGTCGGCTGATCGACAAAATAACGATAAGCCTGTACCACGCGCGCCTGAGAGACCCGCTGCCCGTCGCTGCCATGAACGCTCAAAGCCAGCAGGCTGGCAGGAACCAACTCGTCCCGGTTCAGCGGACCGCTCAGGTAGTGGCGCTCCAGCCACTGCACGCCATCAGCGCCCTGGATTTCGATCAAGGCAGCCAACATCGCAGACAGGCTTGGCATGTCGGCTGGGTCGCGCAGGCCGGCCATGCGTTGCTGCAAAAACGATGCCGCCGCGCTTTGCCCCACAAAGCCGAGCAACAGGGCGTAAAGCGGCCGGCGCAGTTTGAGCTCCGGCCGGTCCAGCCAGAGCATCAGCCGACTGGCATCAAGCCGAGGCGCCATCGCCCGCAGGCTCGCATAGGGAGCGCTGGCCATCTCGGCGTAAGCCACCTCGGCCAGCAGGGCTTGCGGGTCTTCCAGCCCTGCCACAAAGAAGCCCAGTCTGGCTAGCCACTGCGCCGGGGACGGGTCGGCCAAGTCAGGCAGCGCCATCAGTTGACGCAACCAGTCGGCCCGTGCGGCGCTCAGCGCGCCTGCCCGCTGCCAGCCAGCATCGCCCAGACGGTACAGCAGGGCTTCGTCCGGGCTGCTGCGCAATTGGGCATCGCTTGGCGCCACCGCCAGCCTGATCGGCCCTTTCGGCAGATCACCCTTGATGAGGTGCGCCACCGAGTAGGTACCGCCTGCCGGGGCGAGTCTGGCCAAAACCACCACATCGGCAGCGCGAAGCTGCTGCCTGAGGGTCGGCTGCTCGGCGGCCGGCGCGCAAATGGCACAGGCCCAAACAGCGGGCAGCTCAGCCAGCAAAAGTGCGAAAAACAAAAGGCGGCGCAGTCGGTTCATGCAGTCGGTTCATGCAGTCGGTTCATAGGGGATCGCTATGATCCAAGATTGTCAATGATGCGAATTTTCAAGGCGGCGCTGTGTCTGGCGGTCGATTGCTGGCCATCTCGGCTCCTGATTCGTCACCAGATTCAGGCTATCGGATCCGTACCAGAACCTATCTGACTTGTAACTCGACTCGCAACCTACCTGTATTCTGATGAAAACCCCCGGATGATGCAAAACAGATTTTAGTTTGAGGCAGGCTTGCACGACCCGCTCAATGCACGATTGGAGACCCGAAACATGACACTGAGCCACCTGCCGCTGTTAACCCTTTTGATGTTGCTCAGTAGCCAGGCCTTCTCTTGGAGCAACCACACTTTTGCGGCCTACCGGGCTTTTGAAACCATGCCTGAAATTGCCAAGGCACTGCCGGTCAAGGCCCAGCCCCTGGAGGTTTTCCTCAAAGACCAGGAAAAAGCCATAGAAGCGCTGTTGCTCAGCCAAGAAGCCTGGGCTGCCACGCACATCGACGCCTACCCGGCCCGGCCAGCAGCGCTGGCCTTCAAGGCCAACCCGGCGCGCAGCGACGAAGCCCGGCGCCTGGCTTTTTTGACAGCGCTGCGGGTGGCTCCAAACAGCAAATTCGCGCTCTATATCCAGCCCGATCCGTGGGGTCTGGCGCCCGAGCCTGGCAAATTGCTACGCCATAGCGCTGTCAACACCCTGCCAGAGCAAGCCAACTCAAGCCATCGATTTGTTGGTGTCGCGCCCGGGGACGCGCTGGCACCGCTGAGCATCGTGGCATCAGCCAGCGATGAGCCCGACTACGGTCTGGACATCAACCTGTGGCAGGACAGCCCTTCAGATTGGGGCAAGGTCTACGGCTTTGGCGCCCTGCCCTTTGGTAACCCAGCCCTGTATTTTTCAACGCAAGCGCCTTTTCACATGGGTTTTTATCACGAAGACCGGGTTATTTATCTGGCAGCGGCCTTCGT
>CAMATS010000188.1 GCA_945861195.1 Rhodoferax sp. OV413 | reverse complement strand
GTGCTGAAAAAGGCACGGCGCAAGAAACGATCGCTCGAGCTTTGCTGCACCGAATCGCAGTCGGTGTAGCTGAGCCGGTCCTCGCCAGCGTCGAGCACTGGCTCGCTGCTGCGCATCAGCAGACAAACCCGCACACTGATGACCAAGCGCCAATCGCTGACCTCATGGGCGCCAACATAGCGCACCACCGCGCGTGGGGTGGAGGCATTGGCTTCGCCAAACCACAGGGTCATGCCCTGCACATTGTCAACCAGCGGTTGGCCGCTGGCGCCCTGCCGGCTGGCGCAATGCAACTCACCGCGCCCGGTGCTGCCGCTCGTCACGTAATACCGGTTGTAGGCAATGCGAACCCCGGCGGCGCTCAGGCCATTGCCCAGACAGTCTGTGGGCAGATTGGCAGCGGTGGACAGGGTGTTGTTTAAAGTGGCCTCGTAGACCACTTCCAGCGCATCTGTACCGGCCGCGGCGCAAACTACGGCGCCCACTGTTCTGGGCGATTCAAAGCCGGTTTTGCAGCCAAACACCGGTCTGCCGGCATAAGCCCGGGTCAAGCTGGCACCGCTTGGGCTGAGGCCAGTTGGTACAGAAAAACCGGCCAGCAAGAGCTCGCGGGAGATCAGGCCCAAGCCCAATTGGGCGTTCTCGACCATCTCGGCCACAGCCACCTGCTGCCGGGCGGTCTTGCCCGAAGCAATAAAGCTCCCCAGCACTGCCCCCAGCACCAGCAGCCCAATCGCCAGGGCCACCATCAGCTCCACCAGTGTCTGGCCCTGCACCTGACGTCGGCTCGGCCTGCGCATCACAGGTTGATCCTGAAATAGCTGCACCGCAGGCTGCTGTCCTGACCCCGACCCAATCCAGGCGGGCACTCTTGCGCCAGAGCTGGAGCCTCATCAGTGGCAGCCACCGCGGGGTCGCGCCAGACCAACCACAGGTCAGCAGCAGCCGTGTCAGACTGTCGCTGCAGGTAGACCGAGCCCTGCGGCAACTGCTCTCGAACCAGGCGCCGCCAAAGGGCCAGATCAAGGGCGGCGATTTGGGCCGGCGTGCAGTTGCTTGTTGGGGTGTTGCACAGCTGGGCTGGCAGGTCGGCGCCGGAAGCCTGGCTGGCAAAGTCACTGAGGAAATCATAGTCACCCGCCAAGAACCCTGTGGCTGGGCTGCCGTCTTGGGCCGGACTGCCTTTGTTGGCGCGCAGTCGCTCGCCGATGTCAGTGGCGAGTTGCATGGCCGTGGCCCGGTACTGCGCCATCTTGGTGTAGCGCACAGCCGTTGCGCTGGCCGAGCCCAGTGCGAGCAGGGCAAAGCCAGACAAGGCCAGGGCCACCAGCACCTCGACCATCGACAAGCCGTGCTGACGGCTCAGCTGCATGCAGACACTCCGCTGGCACGCAGCGCCGCACGACCCTGCATAGAAACACACACCACGCGCACCAAGCTGGCACTGCCGGCTGCGCTGGGAGTGAGGATAAAGCTCTGGGCAGCGGCGCGCGCCATCCCTGAGGCCTGGTAGGCAATGAAGCGCTTGTCATTGGCCGGCGTGGCGCTGGCAATCGAGGCGAGCGGCTCGAGCCGCTCCTGCACCCGCAAAATCTGGTCCTCTGGGTCCAGGCGTCCGTTGCCATCGGCATCGACAAACACCATCCATCCATCGCGCCAGGCGGCGCTGCTGGCACAGGCCACTCCGCCCGCTGAGCTGCAAACACTCACCGTGCGCGCCCGCTTGATGGCCTCCGAGCGGGCATAGCGCAGGTCGCCCACCAAAGCGTCTGCGGCCGACTGCACTGCGGTCTTCGACAAGAGCCTGCTCAATGACGGGACGGCCACTGCCATCAACAGTGCGGTCAAGGCCAAGGTGAGCAGCATTTCAAGCAGGGTGAAGCCTGCAGCGCGAGATTTCATGATCACAAGCTTAGCCTAAATAATGACACGCTGACTGCCTTTATACAGCCCTGGGCTAAGCACCCAAGCAGGCGCTAGACTTCTCCACCCTGCCGATTTTTTAACTGCTCATGATCGAACGCGCTCTTGAACTCGCCCGCAGTGCACGCCTGCTCTGCCCGCCCAACCCAGCGGTTGGCTGCGTGCTGGTGTCTGCCGATGGTCAGGTGCTGGGTGAGGGGCAGACGCAGCGTACCGGCGAGGCGCATGCCGAGGTGATGGCACTGCGCAATGCCGCAGCCCGTGGCCTCTCAGTCAACGGCGCCACGGCCTACATCACCTTGGAGCCCTGCGCGCACCGGGGACGCACTGGCCCCTGCGTCGAGGCCCTGGCCCATGCTGGCATCGCCCGGGTGGTGGCAAGCCTTGAGGATCCGGACCCGCGCGTGGCCGGCAGCGGCTTTGCCTACCTTCGCGCGGCCGGCATCGAGGTGGTGGTAGGCCCCGGGGGGGCAGCCTCCCGCGAGCTCAACCTGGGGTTTTTCAGCCGCATGCTGCGCCAGCGTCCTTGGGTACGCTTGAAAATCGCCGCCTCGCTGGACGGCCGCACCGCTCTGGAGAATGGCCAGAGCCAATGGATTACCGGTGAGGCTGCCCGCACCGACGGCCATGCCTGGCGGGCCCGTGCCTGCGCCCTGCTGACCGGCATCGGCACGGTGCTGGAAGACGATCCGCAACTCGATGTGCGCCTGCTGCCCTGTGATCGCCAACCGGCTCTGGTGGTGGTCGACAGCCGGCTGCAAACCCCGCTGGCGGCCAAGCTTTTTCGGCCTCAACGGAGCCTGCTAATTTATAGCGGGCAAACCGATGGCAGCCGAACCGAGGCTCTGCAAGCCCTCGGGGCCACTGTGATCCCCCTGCCCGAGCCGGCGCCGGGTGGGCAGAAGGTGGATCTGGCGGCCATGCTGCGCGACCTGGCAGCGCGCGAGATCAACGAGCTGCATATTGAAGCCGGCCACAAACTCAACGGCTCTCTGGTGCGCGCGGGCTTGGTCGATGAGTTTTTGGTCTATCTGGCACCCAGGCTGCTGGGACAAGGCCGCAGCATGGCTGAGTTTGGGCCTTTGAACAGCCTCTGTGAGGCGCAGCAACTGGTCTTTGAATCCAGCCAGATGCTCGGACCAGACCTGCGCATCCTGGCTCGTCTGGCCGGTAGCGCCGCCTTTTGAGGCGCTAATTTGTGTCGGCAGTGGGCCCGAGCGGCCGAATCCCTGCGAAAATGCGTGCATGTTTACCGGAATCATCACCGGCGTCGGGCGCATCGTCGCTGTTGACGCCTTGGGCAGCTCTTCAAACCATGGCAAGCGTCTGAGCATTTCAAGCCCGCCAGGCTACCTCGATGATGCAGGCCTGGGCGACAGCATCTCGCTTAATGGCGCCTGCATGACGGTTACTGACCTGCAAGCAGGCCTGAACTGCTTCAGTGTTGAGGTGTCGGCCGAGTCACTCGACAAAACTGCTGGTCTTGACAAACCAGGTCCCATCAATTTGGAGAAAGCATTGCGCGCCCAGGACCGGCTGGGCGGCCACCTGGTGTCGGGCCATGTTGATGGCGTGGGGCAGGTCACCTACTTTGCTCAGGTTGGTGAAAGCTGGGAGCTGCGGGTGCTCGCACCCCACAGCCTGGGGCGCTACTTGGCGTACAAAGGCTCCATCACCCTGAATGGCGTGAGCCTGACCGTCAACCGCGTCTCCGACCAGGCTCAGGGTTGTGAGATGAGCATCAACCTGATAGCACACACAGTTGGCAATACCGCACTGGGCAGCCTGCAGTCGGGCGCGGCGGTCAACCTGGAAGTCGACCTGATCGCGCGGTATGTGGAGCGCATGCTCAGCACGGCCGCTCAGCCAGCCCACAGTCCTACGGCGGCCAACCCGCTGGCAAGCTGACCCCTGGCAGCACCGTCAATATTCAAGCCAAAACAGCTATTTTTGTGACGCCCCCCGTATGAATTCCCCATTGAGCGCAGCCACTTCGCCCATCGAAGACATCCTCAGCGACCTGCGCGCCGGGCGCATGGTGGTCATGGTGGATGACGAAGACCGGGAAAACGAAGGCGATTTGCTGATGGCCGCCGAGCATGCCAGCGCGGATGCGATCAACTTCATGGCTCGGTTTGGCCGGGGCCTGATCTGCCTCACACTCACCCGCGAGCACTGCGAGCGCCTTCAGTTGCCACCCATGACTGCGCGCAACGGCGACAAAAAAGGCACTGCATTTACCGTCTCGATCGAAGCCGCCGAAGGCGTCAGCACCGGCATCTCAGCGGCCGACCGGGCGCGCACAGTGCTCGCCGCAGTTGCCCCACAAGCCCGCCCCGAAGACCTGGTGCAGCCGGGCCATATTTTTCCGCTTCAGGCGGTGGATGGCGGCGTGCTGATGCGCGCAGGGCACACCGAGGCCGGCTGTGATCTCGCCGCGATCGCAGGCTGCGCGCCGGCAGCCGTGATCTGCGAGATCATGAACGACGACGGCACCATGGCGCGGCTGCCCGAGCTCATCTCCTTCGCCCAGAAGCACGGGATCAAGGTCGGGACCATCGCCGATCTCATCGCCCATCGCCGGCGGACGGAGTCGGTGATCGAGCGTCTGCAGGAAAGCACGCTCGAGAGCCGGCACGGCGGTCGCTTCCGCATGATCGTCTACGTCAACAAGGCCTCGTATGCGGAGCATGTCGCGCTGGTGATGGGCGACATCTCCTCGGACGATCCGGTGCTCGTGCGCATGCATGCGCTGAACGTGCTGGACGACGTCCTCTGCGACACCAGCCTCGGTCGCGGCGGCGAGCTGCAGGCGGCGATGGACCTGATCGGCCGCGAAGGCCGCGGTATCGTGGTCCTGCTGCGCGAGCCGCACCCGACCAGCCTTTCCGACCGCGTGCGCGCGCGCCAGTCGGGACAGGGCCGGGAGACCGGGCTTCGCGACTATGGCGTCGGCGCCCAGATCCTTCTCGACCTCGGCGTCCGCCGCATGGTCCTGCTCTCCAACACCAAGCGCACCATCGTCGGCCTCGACGGCTACGGCCTCGAGATCGTCGAGCAGCGCCCGATCCCCCATCACGAGATCTGATCATGGTCCTGCCCCGCTTCCTGATCGTCGAGGCCCGCTTCTACGAGGAGATTTCCGATCACCTCTACGAGGGCGCCGCGGCCGTGCTCGGAAACGCTGGCCTTGGCTTCGATCGCATCGCGGTTCCGGGCGCACTCGAGATTCCGGCGGTGATCAGCATCGCCAACCAGGGTGCGAAGCCGAAATACGAGGGCTATGTGGCGCTCGGCTGCGTCATCCGCGGCGAGACCAGCCACTACGAGACCGTCTGCAACGAGAGCGCGCGCGGACTCCAAGTACTCGCGGTCAGCCTCGGGCTCCCGATCGGCAACGGCATCCTCACCTGCGAGACCTGGGAGCAGGCGGTGGTGCGCGCGCGGCCGGACGAACAGAACAAGGGCGGCGGTGCCGCCCAGGCGTGCATCGCGGTCTTCGAGGCGCGCCGACGCTTCGGGCTGGTCAAGCCATGACCA
>CAMATS010000187.1 GCA_945861195.1 Rhodoferax sp. OV413 | reverse complement strand
GTGGCCGCCGCCTGCAACACCGACCAGCCCACGCGCCAGCGCAGGTAGTCGTCCTGCCACATCTGCCACAGCGACGGTGCCGCCTGACCCACACCGCCCCACCCTTCCAGCGCCAGGCGCAGCAGCGGCGCCATCAGCAGCAACAGCAGCGCTGCCAGGGGCAGCACCGCCAGCCACGCAAAGCCTGGAGTTTTTAAAGCCATATTCAGGGTCGCGGCAAGACGGGGCTTTGCGCAAGCCGCAGCTTTACTTCAGCACCACCTGGGTCCAGCGGCTGACCCACTGCGCGCCCTTGCCGGCAATCGCCTCGGTGCTCAGGCTGTCATAGGCCGTGGGCTCGGGGCCATGGCGCATCACGTCGGCACGCGGGGTGCCCGGCTCAACCGGAAACATCCACATGCTGGTCTGCAGCGATTCCTGGACCGGGGGCGAGCGTAAAAACTCGATGAATTTGGCAGCGGCTGCGCGTTGCCCGCCACCCTTGACCAAGGCCACGCCCTCGACCTGGCGAAACACGCCGCCCTTGACCAGCAAGCTGGCGGTGGGCGACTCGGTGATCTTGTCCTTGCTGTAAAACACTTCGGCCGCGGGGCTGGTGGCATAGCTCACCACCACCGGGTATTTGCCGCCATTGCGGCTGAAGTCGGTGTAGTAAGCCTCGCTCCAGCCCTTGCTTACCTTGAGGCCATTGGCGCGCATCTTGGCCCACCACTCAAAGGCTTTTTCTTCGCCAAGCCCAGCCACGGTAGCTAGCAAAAAGGCGTAGCCGGGGCTGGAGGTGGCCGGGTTTTGCACCACCAGCCAGTCGCGGTAAGCGGCCTTGGTCAGATCGTCCAGGCTCTTGGGCAGGGGCACACCGCTTTTGGCGACCCAAGCCTTGTCGTAGTTCAGATTGACATAGCCGTAGTCCACCGGCACCACGCCATGGCCCAGCGCCAAGGCGGCCGGGCCATGCAGGCTGGCCGTCTGGAAGGGCTCGATCACCTGCGCGGCCTGGGCCTTGAGCACCAGCGCGTTGTCGATGCCAAACACCACGTCGGCCACCGGCTGGGCCCGAGTCAGAATGAGCTTGTTGAGCATCTCGCCGGCATCGCCGCCTTTGATGAGGCTGAGTTTGATATTGGCCTGCGTCTCAAACTGCGCCAGCATGGGCTTGGGCAATGAGAACGAGCTGTGCACCATGACGCGCAACTCATCTGGCGCCGCCCGAGCCACCAGAGACACTGTCAACGCTGCTACTGCGAGCAGCCCCAAAGAAAAAATCCGCTTCTTCATCGCTTTGCCTTTCAATGCGCCAGTGGGGGCGCAATGAGTTGAGGAAAAGCCAGAATTGGCGGACCTTAGCTCCTTCACGCTCCCTACGCTGGCATGACCCAGATCAGGTTTGTGGGGTATTTCTCAGTCTGCCTTGAAGCAGACACCCCCGGTGACCCGCAAAGTGTAACTGGGTCGACATAACGCTTGATACTGGTTACCCAACTGCGTTGTGGCCTTGCGCTCCGATCTAGGGTTTACCCCGCTAAGAAAAAGCGCTAAACCTGCAACAATAATCAGCAGGCGGTTGAATTGCCTTATGCGTTGAACTTAACCACAACATAGGAGACTTGTTCATGAAGTTAAAGCGAATTTCAGTAGCGGTCAGTGCGGCCATGGCTTTGCTGGTCGCGGGCCAGGCCGTTGCCCAAGAGAAACTCACCGTTTGGTGGGGCAAGGGCTTTTACAAGGCCGAAGACGACGCCTTGTTTGCGGCGATCAAGCAGTTTGAAACCAAATACCCCAAGATCAAAATTGATCTGGCCTTGTACGCGCCCCAAGAGATGATGCCCAAGACGGTGGCCGCCATGGATACGGGCAGCCCGCCCGATGTGTCTTATGGCGATGTTTATGACTTCCAGGCCACAAGCAAATGGGCCTACGAGGGTAAGCTTGAAGACGTCTCGAGCATGATCGAGCCCATCCGTGCCAAATTTGAAGCAGCCGCTTTGTCTACGACCCTGCTCTACAACGACACCACAAAGACTCGGGCCTACTACGCGTTTCCCATCAAGCAACAGACCATGCACATCCAATACTGGAAGGACATGCTCTCAGATGCCGGCTTCAAAGAAAGCGACATTCCGACAGACTGGAAAGGTTATTGGAATTTCTGGTGCGACAAAGTGCAGACAGCGCACCGCCAAAAGACCGGCACCAGGAGTTTTGGTATCGGCATGCCACTTGGCGTAGATTCCAGCGACTCTTTTTTCTCGTTTTTGACCTTCATGGATGCCTACAACATCAAACTTGTCAATGACGCAGGCAAGCTGCTGGTTGATGAGCCAGCGGTGCGCCAGGGCCTGATCAATGCCCTGACAGACTACAGCGCGGTCTACAGCAAGGGTTGCACGCCACCCTCCTCCACCAACTGGAAGGACCCCGACAACAACGTGGCTTTTCACAACAAGACGACGGTGATGACGCACAACGCGACCATCTCGATTGCCGCCAAGTGGCTCGACGACATGGACAATGCCGCGCTAACGCCGGCGCAGCGTGAAGAAGCCAAGGTCAACTACACCCAGAAGATCGCCACGGCAGGCTTCCCGAACAAGCCCGATGGCAGCAAGATGACTTACCGTGCCGCGGTCAAGACTGGGGTGATCTTCAAAGACGCCAAGAACAAGGCTGCAGCCAAACTGTTTGTTGCCTTCATGCTCGACGATGCCAACCTGACACCCTATGTAGAAGGCTCGCTTGGACGTTGGTTTCCGGTGACCAAGGCGGCACAGCAAAGCGCGTTCTGGAAGAGCGACTCGCACCGCCTGGCTGTGTACAACCAGTTCATGAGCGGTACCACGCCCTTCGAGTTCACTAAAAACTACAAGTTCACCGTGCTCAACAACGAGAACGTCTGGGCCAAGGCTCTGAACCGCATCCTGTCCGAAAAGGTGCCGGTTGACAAAGCTACCGACGAGATGATCGCCCGCATTAAGCAGGTGGCAGCGCAATAACAGCGACTTAGATCAGGAACACTGGAGAATGGCCGCAGCTATAGCTGACTCGTCCGCATTGCGTAACCCACGCAATCCCTGGAAATTCTGGGGTCGGATGATGGTGCTGCCCTACCTGTTGGTGTTCCTGATTTTCGTGCTGTATCCGGTCTGTTACGGCTTCTGGCTGGCACGGGATCCGCAAAATTATGTCAAGCTGTTTGAAGACCCAATCTTCTTTCGAACCGCGATCAACACAGCGATCTTTCTGGTTGTAGCGGTCAACCTGAAGATGGCTATAGCACTGGGCCTCTCAGGCTTCTTTGTGCTGACCCGATGGTGGATCAAGGTCCTGGCCGCCCTGTTCATCTTGCCTTGGGCTCTGCCTTCCATTCCGACCATCCTGTCGGTCCGTTTCATGCTCAACCCAGAGTGGGGCGTGATCAACCAACTTATTTTCAGACTCACCCAACTCGACGGCCCGAATTGGCTGAATGACCCGACCCTGGCCCTGACGTTTTCGATGCTCATCCACATCTGGAAATCACTGCCGTTCTGGACCCTGATATTGGTTGCCGGGCGCTTGGCGATACCGCCTGAGCAGTACGAGGCCGCCAGCGTCGACGGCGCCACGTCCCTGCAGAAGTTCAGTTTCATCACCTGGCCCTCTGTCAAGGGCCTGTACCTGACCTCGGTGGTGTTGTCGATGATCTGGACCCTGGGAGACTTCAACAGCGTCTACCTGCTGACCGGCGGTGGTCCGGCCGACCTGACCCATGTGTTGGCCACGCTGGGCATTCGGTACCTGAGGCTCGACCAAATCGGGCTGGCCATGGCCAGCATCGTCGTGGCATTGCCCTTTGTGCTGCCGCTGGTCTTTTTGCTAATGAAGAGGCTTTCCAAATGAGCAAGCGCTGGACCTGGGGCAAGGTATCCCTTGAGGCGCGGCTGCTGCTTATCGGTATTCCGGTTTTCCTGTGGACCATGATCCCGATTTATCACCTGTTTCTGTTTGCCATCTCCAGCAAAGACTCCGCCACCTCAGGTCGGCTCTGGCCAAAGCAGCCCACCTTGCAGAATTTTTCTATTGTTCTTGAACAAAAGCATTTCTATCTGAACCACTTCTGGCAACAACTCGGGAACTCTTTGCTTATTGCCCTGGCAGTCGGCGCCATCACCCTGTTTGTGGCAACCACAGCCGCCTTTGCCATCAGTCGGCTCAAGGTGCAGGGCGGGCGCTCGGTGATGAATCTGGCGCTTTTCACTTACTTCATCCCTGCCGCATTTCTGGCCGTACCCATGTACAAGACCATGGCCAACTACGGACTGCTCAACAGCCGCTGGTCGCTGGTGTTGGCGATGGTCACGATTGCATCGCCTTACTGCATTTGGGTGCTCAAGCAGGCCTCCGACAAGCTGCCCTGGGAACTCGATGAAGCGGCGCGCATGGACGGCGCGACGCCACTGCAATTGTTCCGCCTGGTTTACATCCCCCTGATGGTTCCGTCCTTGGTCGCGGTGGGCGTTTACGCCCTGCTGCTGGCCTGGAACGAATACCTCTATGGTTTTTTGTTGCTATCAAAGACAAGCGACCTGACGCTGGCAGTAGCGCTGGGCAATTTTTTGGCTGCCGATGACTCGCCTTGGGAGCTGTTGATGGCGACCGGCCTGATTTACGCATTGCCGCCTGCGGCGATCTACTACGCTTTCAAGCGCTATATGGTTGGTGGGCTGACGTCCGGCGCCGTGAAAAGCTAAAGAAGAGGAAACAAGCCATGGCAGTCGTCGCCTTCAAAAAAATTGAAAAGAGCTTTGGCAAGGTCAAAGTCATACACGGCATCAGCTTTGACATTGCCGATGGCGAGTTTGTGGTGTTGGTTGGCCCCTCTGGCTGCGGGAAGTCGACCCTTTTACGCATGCTCGCAGGCCTGGAAGAGATCGACAGCGGGGATATCTCAATCGACGGGCGTGTGATCAACGAACTCGACTCCAAGGACCGAGACATCGCCATGGTGTTCCAGAGTTACGCGCTCTACCCGCACATGACCGTGCGCGACAACATGGGTTTTAGTCTCAAGCTGCGCCGGGCCGATGCGGCACTGACCAGCCAGCGCGTTGCAAACGCCGCGCGTATTCTCAACCTCGACACCTTGCTAGACCGTTACCCGCGCGAGTTGTCTGGCGGTCAGCGCCAGCGTGTGGCCATGGGTCGCGCGATTGTTCGAGATCCCAAGGTCTTCCTGTTCGACGAACCTCTGTCCAACCTGGATGCCAAGTTGCGCGTGGCGATGCGCGCGGAGATCAAGGCGCTGCACCAGCGCCTCAAAACCACCACCGTGTATGTGACCCATGACCAAATAGAAGCCATGACCCTGGCCGATCGAATCGTGGTGATGAACGACGGAATCATCGAGCAGATAGGGACGCCACTCGAACTGTTCGACCAACCCTGCAGCCTGTTTGTCGCACAGTTCATTGGCTCGCCGGCGATGAATGTATTTGCCGGAGAGCTGCATC
>CAMATS010000186.1 GCA_945861195.1 Rhodoferax sp. OV413 | reverse complement strand
AGGCCCGCCACCTGCAGCTGCTCGGCGCCAAAATTAACTTCGCCGCCAGCATCACCCTTGACCTGCATGGCGCGCACTTCAGTGGCGTGCAGTGCGTCGGGCCAGCAGCGCAGCGACTCCAGCAACTGGCGCGAGCGAGCGTTCAGGGCGTAGGCCCGAAGGTCAGCCTCGCCGGTGCCAGCGGCGCGGACGCTTGGTGCCGGGCCAGTCACCAGGCCTACGCGCAGGCGATCGCGCGCCAGCAACAGGGCCAGGGTCTGCCCAACGATGCCAGCGCCGCGGATGCAAATGTCTAGTGCTTGGGTCATGCCATCAATTGTAGAAGGCAGGGCAAAATCAGGCCCTTGCTAACAAGAAAGAGGCCACCCCTTGAATGCTGTTGAACTTGCCCAGGGCGATCTGCTGGCGCGTATTGAGCACCTGCTGGTCTACCCAGTCAAATCCTGCGCCGGCGTGAGCCTGCCTCAGGCACTGCTGACAGACACCGGCCTGGATCTTGACCGGGCTTGGATGGTGGTCGATGGCGCGGGTGAGTTTGTCACCCAGCGCGAGATGCCACGCCTGGCACTGGTGCAGACCCAACTCAAAACCCACGAGCTGATTTTGCGGGCGCCCGGCATGTTGGCACTGCATATCCAGATTGATGCGGTGGAGGGCCCGTTGAGCGTGCGGGTCTGGGACGACCTGGTGCCGGCCTACGACATGGGGAACACGGCTGCGCAGTGGTTTACTGACTTTTTAGCCCAGGGCGCCGCTGGTGCAAATCCGGCGTCGGTGGGCCCCTGCCGCTTGGCCCGGTTTGACCCGCAGCACCGGCGCCTGTCTAGCTTGAAGTGGACTGGTGGCCTGGAGGCGCCCAACCAGTTCAGCGACGGCTTCCCGCTGCTGGTGCTCAGCCAGGCCTCACTTGAGGGCCTCAACCAGCGCTTGCTGGCCGCCGGCGAGCAGGCGGTGGCGATGGCGCGTTTTCGGCCCAATATCGTGCTCTCGGGCCTGCAGGCCCATGACGAAGACCGGCTGGCCTGGCTGCGCCTGAGCACCCCTGAGGGGCAGGTGCGCCTGAAAATGGTCAAGCCCTGCCCGCGCTGCCCAATTCCCAACATCGACCCGCTCACCGCCCTGAGCCACCCGGCCGTGGGCGACACGCTGCAGGCCTACCGGCAGGACGCCCGGGTCGGCGGCGCCATCAGCTTTGGCATGAATGCCATCGTCTGCGAGGGGGATGGCATGCTGCTGCGTCTGGGCCAAACCCTGCAGTGTGAGCTGGATTTTGGCTAGAGGCCGCGCGGCCTAATTTCATAGCCCAACCCAAAAGCGCAATCCCTGCTTTGCGCCCGGCCGGCTGGACGCTGATGCCATCGCGCCTGGCACAAACCCAGCCTATACACTTGCCCAGGCAGTCGACCTACCCACCATGCAATTTCCACGCGTCAGCGGTGTTCTGCTGCACCTCACCTCTTTGCCGGGCCCGCACGGCAGCGGCGATCTGGGGCCGTCGGCCTACCACTTTGTCGACTGGCTGGTGGCCGGCGGACAAAGCCTGTGGCAAATGCTGCCGCTGGGTGGCATCGGTCTGGGCAATTCACCTTACATGAGTAGTTCGGCCTTTGCTGGCAACCCGCTGCTGATCGACCTGGCCGAACTGCACCGGCAGGGCTGGCTCGATAGCGCGGCGCTGGTGCCAATCTCCGATCTGAGCGAGCAGACCGTCAATTTTGAGGCCATGATGGCTTTTCGCATGCGCGCCCTGGCTCTGGCGGCGGCTGGTTTTGATGCCGGTGCTGGTGAGACTGATCGCGAGGATTTTGCGGTTTTTTGCCAAGAGCAGTCGGCCTGGCTGAGCGACTACGCTCTGTTCATGGCGCTGCAGGCGCAGCACCCGGACCAGGCCTGGAACCAGTGGCCTCAGCCATTGGCCGAGCGCGAACCGTTGGCCCTGGCGCAGGCCAGGTTGGCGCTGGCGGGCGACTGCCTGTTTTGGCAGTTTTGTCAGTGGGTGTTTTTTCGCCAGTGGCGGGCGTTCAAGGCCTATGCCAACGCACAGGGCGTGCGCATCGTGGGCGATATCCCGATCTTCATTGCCCACCAGAGTGCCGAGGTCTGGGCCCGCCCGGGCCTGTTCGAACTTGACGCCGCCGGCCGCCCCACCGTGATCGCTGGGGTGCCGCCCGACGGCTTCAGCGCCACCGGCCAGCGCTGGGGTAACCCGCTGTACCGATGGCCGGCCCACGGGGCCGAGCACTACCGCTGGTGGATCGCCCGCATCCGCAACACCTGCGCGTTGGTTGACCTGGTGCGGCTGGACCACTTTCGCGGTTTTGAGAGTTATTGGGAGATTCCGGCCAGCGCGCCGACCGCCGAGCAGGGGCGCTGGGTGGCGGCCCCGGGCGATGCCCTGCTGCAGGCGGCGGCCCAGGCGCTGGGTGCCCTGCCCATCATTGCCGAAGACCTGGGCGTGATCACCCCGGAGGTGGACGCGCTGCGCCAGCGCCATGGCCTGCCTGGCATGCGGGTGCTGCAGTTTGCCTTTAGCCCTGAGCAGGATGCCAGCTCGCGCTACCTGCCGCACCACCACACCGCTGACAGCGTGGTTTACACCGGCACGCATGACAACGACACCACCGGGGGCTGGTGGCACACCCTGCCTGGCGCCACCCGCGAGCATGTGCAGGATTACCTGGCTTGTGACGGGCACGACATCGCCTGGGACCTGATTGGTGCGGCTTGTGCCAGCGTGGCCGATATGGCGATTTACCCGATGCAGGATGTGCTGGGCCTGTCTGGCGAACACCGGATGAACCGGCCGGGCGTTGGCGAAGGCAACTGGGCCTGGCGCTTTCAGTGGGCCCAGGTCGGCCCCGAGCCGGCGCAGCGACTGCGGCACTTGGCGCGCCGGTACCACCGGCTGCCCCGGCCACCGGGGGAAGCTGATGCTGCAACCTGAGGACATCGCCGCGCTGATGGGCGCCAGGCACCCCGACCCCTGCGCCGTGTTGGGCATGCAGCAGCGCGACGGCGCCCTCTGGGTGCATGCCCTGATGCCGGGTGCTGTGCGGGTGGATGTGCTCGACCGCTCCAGTGGTCGCTGTGTGGCTGGCCTGCAGCGGCTGGCTGACAGCGAGGTGTTTGGCAGCCGGCTGGCCTGGCGGCGCCAGCCCTTCGATTACCTGTTGCGCGTGCAGTGGCCGGCTGCGCCGGGGCAGGTGCTGCCCGCACCGCAGCGCTTGGAAGACCCTTACCGCTTTGGGCTGGTGCTGGGCGAGCTGGACGCTTGGCTGCTGGCCGAGGGCACGCACCACCGACCGCACCAGTGCCTGGGTGCCCATCCGCGCGAGCTCCAGGGCGTGGTTGGCGTCAGCTTCGCTGTCTGGGCGCCCAATGCGCAGCGGGTCTCGGTGGTGGGGCAGTTCAACGGCTGGGACGGCCGCCGCAACCCGATGCGCTTGCGGCGCGAGTGCGGCATCTGGGAGCTGTTTGTGCCCCATCTTGGTGCGGGCGAGCTCTACAAGTTTGAAATCCGCACGCCCCAGGGCGAGTTGTTGCAGAAGGCCGACCCCTTTGCCTTTCGCAGCGAGCTGCGGCCAGGCACCGCCAGCCTGGTGCAGGGCCTGCTGCCGGTTAGCCCCATGCGGCCAGAGCGGGCCCGGGCGAACGGCTTTGACCAGCCGATCAGCATTTACGAGGTGCACCTGGGGTCCTGGCGTAAGGCCGAGGGCTGGCGCTGGCTCAGTTACCGTGAACTGGCCGACACGCTGGTGCCCTACGCCCGCGACCTGGGCTTCACCCACCTCGAGCTGATGCCGGTCAGCGAATACCCGTTTGATGGCTCCTGGGGTTACCAGCCGGTGGGCCTGTATGCGCCGACCGCGCGCTTTGGCACGCCAGAAGATTTCCGCCACTTTGTTGACGCAGCGCACGCGGCCGGCCTGGGTGTCATCCTGGACTGGGTGCCGGCGCATTTTCCCTCCGATGCCCATGGCCTGGCCCGCTTTGACGGCACCGCGCTGTACGAGTACGCCGACCCGCGCGAGGGCTTCCACCAAGACTGGAACACCCTGATCTACAACTTCGGCCGCGTCGAGGTGCGCAATTTTCTGGTGGGCAATGCGCTGTACTGGCTGGAGCATTTCGGCATCGATGGCCTGCGCGTGGACGCCGTGGCCTCCATGCTGTACCGCGACTACAGCCGCTCCGAGGGCCAATGGCTGCCCAACCGGCACGGCGGCCGCGAGAACCTCGAGGCGATCGCCTTTTTGCGGCTGATGAACCACACCATTGGGGTGGAGCGGCCCGGCGCCATCACCCTGGCCGAGGAGTCCACTGCCTTCCCTGCTGTGAGCCGTCCGCCCAGCGCTGACCTGCAAGGCGGCGGGCTGGGCTTTCATTACAAGTGGAACATGGGCTGGATGCATGACACCTTGGCCTACATGGCGCTGGACCCGGTGCACCGGCAACACCACCATGGCAACATCAGCTTCAGCCTGGTCTACGCCTTTGACGAAAACTTTGTGCTGCCGCTGTCACATGACGAGGTGGTGCACGGCAAGGGCGCCCTGCTGGCCAAGATGCCGGGCGACCGCTGGCAGCAGTTTGCCAACCTGCGCGTCTGTTACGGCCTGATGTTTTGTCACCCCGGCAAAAAACTGTTGTTCATGGGCTGCGAGTTTGCGCAGCCTGTTGAGTGGAACCATGACCTCAGCCTGGACTGGGCCCTGCTGGAGCAGCCCCAGCACCAAGGGGTGCAGCGCCTGGTGCGCGACCTCAACCTGGTCTACCGGGGGCATGCCGCGCTGCACCAGCTTGACACCGAGGCTGCCGGTTTTGCCTGGCTCAGCCACGATGACGCTGCGCAATCGGTGCTGGCCTTTGAGCGGCGCGCCCGCGATGGCAGCGCGCTGGTGGTGCTGTGTAACCTCACACCAGTGCCCCGGCTGGGTTATCGCGTGGGCTTGCCACACGACGGAGCCTGGCGCGAACTACTCAACACCGATCAAGCCATTTATGGCGGCAGCGGTCTGCCGAGTGCGCCGGGCGCTACCGAGGCGCTGCCCTGGCAGCAGCGGGCGCAGTCCCTGTGCCTGGACTTGCCGCCACTGGCATGCATCGTGCTGCAGCCGCTGGCATGACAGCCCACGCTGACCTGCCTGCTGCGCCGGCCCTGTGTCCGGGCCATGACAGCCTGCTGGGCGCCCAGCTTGGCCGCGATGCCATTGAGTTTGCCCTGGCCGCGCCCCATGCCACGGCGGTGGAGCTGTGTCTGTTTGATGTGGCAGGCGAGCGCGAGACCGCGCGCCTGCGCCTGCCCGAGCCGCAAGGCGGTGTCTGGAGCGGCGCCCTGCCGCTGGGGCCGGGCATCGGGGCTGGTCTGGTGTACGGCTGGCGCGTGCACGGCCCCTGGGCGCCGCATGCGGGGCACCGGTTCAACGCCGCCAAACTGCTGCTCGACCCTGCCGCTCGTGCGGTGCTGGGCCACTACACCGGCGACGACCTGCACCTGG
>CAMATS010000185.1 GCA_945861195.1 Rhodoferax sp. OV413 | reverse complement strand
CGCATCCCCGATAATTCGGCGCAGACCGGTCGAAACCTCTTCGTCGGGCAATTCATACATGGTTCATTTGATGTTAACAGTCAGCCTACAGCGGCCATGTGCGCCTGCGCCTAGGGCCGCCGCCAGGCCCAATCTCCATGCTTAAACCTTCATCCGAAGCCCGGCTCAAGCAGGTCTTGGTCACTGGCGGGGCGCGGCGTCTGGGTGCGCTGCTGTGCCGGCAATTTGCGCAGGCCGGCTGGCAGGTCTGGTGCCATTACCAACACGCGGAGGCCCCAGCCCAGGCCCTGTGCGCCGAGCTGCGCCAGCTGGGCGTGCAGGCGCACCCGATCCAGGCCGACCTGGCCGATGCAGCCGCCCGGCGCCGCCTGATGGACACCATCACCGCGCCAACCGGGCCGCTGCACGCACTGGTGAACAACGCGTCGAGTTTTGAGCCCGACAGTGCTGCGGCCCTGGACGAGGCCGGGGCGCGCAGCCAGCTCGAGGTGAATTTGCTGGCACCACTGGCGCTGGCCGGCCTGATGGCGCAAAGCCTGGCCCAAACGCCGCCGCAGGAGCCTGCCGGCCTGCGCAGCGTGATCCATGTGCTGGACCAAAAGGTGTTCAACCTCAACCCCGACTATTTCTCGTACACAGTGAGCAAATTGGCGCTGGAGCGGGCGGTGGCCTTGCAGGCGCAGGCCCTGGCGCCTGCGCTGCGGGTGTGCGGCGTGGCGCCGGGCCTGATGTTTTTGAGCGGGCCGCAGTCGCAGGCCAATTTTGACCGGGCCTGCCGGGTCAACCTGCTGCGCCAGGCCACCGACCCGGCCCAGGTGGCGGCCAGCTGCCTGTTTCTGGCCAGCAACCCTTGCATCACCGGCGTCACCCTCACCGTGGACAACGGCCAGCACCTGGTGCCCTTGCCACGCGATGTGATGTTTGTGGTCGATACCTTGAACCAGGAGCCCGCGCATGACGCCTGAACAGTTTCCCCATGACCCGCTGACCCAGCTGGCTTTGAGCTGCCGCCGGCTGTTTTTGCGCAACCATGTGCTGCCGGTGCACATTGGCGCCCATGATTTCGAGAAAGGCGTGGCCCAGCGCCTGGTGTTCAATGTGGAGCTGTTTGTGCCCTACAGCGCCTCCACCCCGCAGTTGGACCGGCTGGCCGAGGTGGTCGACTACGACTTTGTGCGCCACCTGATTGCCCAGCGGGTGCAGCGCGGCCATGTCGAGTTGCAGGAAACCCTGTGCGATGAATTGGCCGCCGCCCTCTTGGCCCACCCGCAGGTTCAGGCGGTGCGCCTGTCCACCTGCAAGCCCGACGTCTACCCGGATTGCGATGGGGTGGGGGTTGAAGTGTTTCGCATCAAGGGTCCACCCGCATGAGCGCCACCACGGGTTACCAAACCCTCACGCTCACCGGCCTGCGCTTCGAGGCCAGCCTGGGCATTCTGGAGTTCGAGAAAACCGCGCCGCAGCCGATCCAAGTTGACGCCGAACTGCGCCTTGGCACCCAGCCGCTGCTGCCGCGCAATGACGAGATCAACCATGTGCTCGATTACCGCAAGGTGCGCAAGATCATCATCGATGAATGCACCGCCGAGCATGTGAACCTGCTTGAAACCCTGATCGGCAAGCTAGCCAACCGGCTGATGCAATTGCCCGGCGTGCAGGGCGTGCGGGTGAAAATTGCCAAGCTCGAGATTTTTGACGATTGTGAAGTCGCCATCCGGGTCGAAACCGGCCAGTGGTGACCCAAGAAAGCAGCCCATGAACGCCGTCTGGACAGACACCGAAACCACCGAAGCCCCTACCGCCGCACCCGCGACCGAACCGGGCCGCGTCCTCAAAATCGAGCGCGAAACCCACAAGCTGGAAAAACGCCTGTGCCGACAGGTCGGGCAAGCGATTGTTGATTTCAACATGATCGAGGCCGGCGACCGGGTGATGGTCTGCGTCTCAGGCGGCAAGGACAGCTACGGCATGTTGGATATTTTGCTCAAGCTCAAGGCCCGTGCGCCGATTGATTTTGAGCTGATTGCGGTCAACCTGGATCAGAAGCAACCCGGTTTTCCGGATCATATCCTGCCGGCTTACCTCAAGCAGTTGGGCGTGCCGTTTCACATCGAGACACAAGACACCTACAGCATTGTCAAAAAAGTGATCCCCGAGGGCAAGACCATGTGCAGCCTGTGCAGCCGGCTACGCCGCGGCATTTTGTACCGGGTGGCCGACGAGCTCAAGGTGACCAAGATTGCGCTCGGTCACCACCGCGACGACATGCTGCAAACCTTTTTTCTGAACATGTTTTTTGGCGGCAAACTCAAGGGCATGCCGCCCAAGCTGGTCAGCGACGACGGCGGCCACATCGTGATCCGGCCGCTGGCCAACGTCGCTGAGAAAGACCTGACGCGCTGGGCTGCACACCGCCAGTTCCCCATCATCCCCTGCACCCTGTGCGGCAGCCAGGAGAACCTGCAGCGCAAACAAATTGGCAACATGCTGCGCGACTGGGAAAAGCAGTACCCAGGCCGTATCGAGAGCATGTTCACCGCCTTGCACAATGTCGTGCCCTCGCACCTGATGGACCACAGCCGTCACAACTTCAAGGACATCAAAACCACCGGTGTGCCCGATGCTGACGGCGACAAGGGCTTTGACGACGAGAGCTTTGCCGTGCCGACACTGCCCGGCCTGCAGCTGGTGAGCGCCTGATTCCCAAGCCGCACCTCCATGCAGTCCACCCGCATCATTGCCGTTCGCCACGGCGAGACCGCCTGGAATGTGGCCACCCGCATCCAGGGCCAGCTCGACATCGGCCTCAATGCCCGCGGCCGTTGGCAGGCAGCGCAAGTGGCACAGGCGCTGCGTGGCGAGCCATTGCAAGCGGTCTATGCCAGTGACCTGGCCCGGGCCTGGGACACGGCGCAGGCGATTGCCCAGGCCAGCGCGACCGCTCTGACGGCGCACCTGGGCCTGCGGGAGCGCCACTTTGGCGAGTTCCAGGGCCAAACCCATGCAGAGATCGAGTCCGGTTGGCCGCAGCACGCCCTGCACTGGCGTCAGCGCAACCCAGACTGGGCGCCACCCGGCGGTGAATCACTGGCTGAGCTGCGTGAGCGCACCCGTCGCACCGTGGATGAGTTGGCCGGCGCCCATGTCGGCCAGCAAATCGTGCTGGTGGCCCATGGTGGCGTGCTCGATGCGCTCTACCGGCTCGCCACCGCCCAGCCGATCGGCGCGCCGCGCAGCTGGCAACTGGGCAACGCCAGCATCAACCGCCTGCTCTGGACCCCGCAGGGCCTGTCAGTGGTGGGCTGGTCAGACGCTCGCCATCTCGAGGCTGAGCCGCTGCTCGACGAGTCGAGCCACTGAGCCGACTTCGGGCCCACGCCTAGTCGTCAATCCTGCCTGCGGTTTTGTCTCAGGGCGCTGGAGATGCGTCGTGTTTTTGAGCGCGTGCGCGCGCGGTGTGGGACAAGGCCAGTGCGATCTTGCGCTCCAGCGTGGCCCGGGTAAATGGTTTCACGATGAAGCCTGCCGCGCCCCTTTGGGTGGCCAAAATAATGTCGGCCCGGCGGGCTTGCGCGCTCACCACCAACACCGGGATATGCCCGAACTCCTTGGCCATTTGCATCCTGTTGAGCAAGCCAAAGGTATCCAGGTGGGCCATGGTGATGTCGCTGATGACAAAGTCAAACTGCTGGCCTTGCAGTTTTTGCCAGGCCTGCTCGGCGCTGTGCGCTTCCTCGGCCCGGGTGTGGCCGATCTCGATCAGCAGGTCGCGCAGGATGCGCCGCATGGTCGAGCGCTGGTCGACCAGCAAAAAACGCAGCGCCCTGCCTGTCACGGCTTGGCTGGCCCGGCCTTGCCGCTGCTGGGTGGGAGTGCTGCGCCCTTCAGCCTGGCCTCGGCCTCGCGCGACATCACCAAAATGCTGATTCTGCGGTTGATCGCACCAAATGGTGCGTCTTCCTCAAGCAGGCTGCTGGAGGCCAGCCCCATCACCCGGCCCAGGCGCTCATCGGGCAGGCCGGCGGCCAACAGTTCCCGGCGCGAGGCATTGGCCCGGTCGGCTGACAGCTCCCAGTTGCTGTAGCCCCGCTCGCCGCTGCCAAAGGGTTTGCGGTCGGTGTGCCCGTCCAGGCCAATCTTGTTGTCCACGCCCAATAGTGCGCCGTTGATCTCGCGCAAGATCTCGCGCATATAGGGCTTGACCACCGCGCTGCCGCTGTCAAACATGGGCCGCCGCTGGTCGTCCACGATTTGAATCTGCAGTCCGTCGGGTGTCACATCGATCCTGATTTGCGAGCTGAACTCGGACAACTTGGGGTTGCTGGCAATCAAGGCGCTGATTTTTTCACTCAGGCTGTCGAGCTTCTTGGCCTCTTGTTTGGCAATCTCGGCCTTGACAGCATCGAGTGCGGCTTTCTTCTCAATCGGGTTGGCACTGTCAATGCGGGGGACAGTCGCCACCTGCCCGACCTGGCTTGTCAGGTCTTTGCCGCCGCCCTGGATCACGCTGCTGGTTTCGCCGCTGCCCTTGCCGCCCATCATCGACACCCTCAGTGGCTGTGAAAAATAGTCTGCCAGCCCTTTTTTATCACCTTCGGTGGTTGATCCCAACAGCCACATCAGCAAAAAAAAAGCCATCATGGCCGTGACAAAGTCGGCATAGGCAATCTTCCAGGCGCCCCCGTGCACGCCGTGACCGCCTTTTTTGATCTTCTTGACAATGATCGGTTGCAGCTTGTTCGGGTCGGTCGCCATGGTTCAGCCCAGTGGTTTCTTATTTTCTGCCGCGCACATGGTTTTCGAGCTCAATAAAGCTGGGTCGCTCGGTCGAGAACAAGACTTTGCGGCCGAACTCAATCGCCGTGGCCGGGTTGTAGCCCTGCATGCTCGCCAGCAGCGTGGTCTTGATGCACTGCAACTCTTTGCCTCCGTCCTGGGCTTTTTGATCCAGCAGTCCGCCCAAGGGTTCGACCACGGCATAGGACAGCAAAATGCCCAAAAAGGTGCCCACCAAGGCCGATGCAATCATGCCGCCCAGCACCGAGGGGGGTTGCCCCACCGAGCCCATGGTGTTGATCACCCCCAGCACCGCCGCCACAATGCCAAAAGCCGGCAGAGCGCCAGCCAGCCTACCAATGGCCGCCACCGGCTCATGTGCTTCGTCATGGTGGGTGTCAATTTCGTTGTCCATCAGGGTTTCAATCTCGTGGGCGTTGAGATTTCCAGTGACCATCATGCGCAAATAGTCGGTAATGAACTCCACCACATGGTGGTCCTGGGCCAAGTCTGGGTACTTGGTGAACAGTGCTGATTCGCTCGGGTTTTCCACATCCTGCTCAATGGACATCAAGCCATCTTTGCGAGCTTTTTGCAATATGTCGAACAACAGGGCGAGTAGTGACAAAAACCGCGCCTTGGTGTACTTGGAGCTCTTGAGCGCCTGCGGTATGAGCTTGAGGGTGGCCTTGATGACCTTGGGTTGGTTGGCCACAGCGAAGGCCCCCAGT
>CAMATS010000184.1 GCA_945861195.1 Rhodoferax sp. OV413 | reverse complement strand
CGACCCACCGGCACCATCATGGCGCCACCCAGGCCCTGCAGGATGCGAAACAACACCAGTTCGGGCAGGCTGTCAGCCACGCCGCACAGGGCTGAGCCGAACGAAAAAAGCGCAATCGCCAGACAAAACACGCGCCGTGCGCCCAGCCGATCGGCCAGCCAGCCGCTGAGCGGCAGAAACACCGCCAAGCTGAGCAGGTAGGCGGTGATGGCCAGGTTGAGGTGCAGCGGCGGCACCGCCAGTGAGCTGGCAATGCTGGGTAGCGCCGTAGCCATCACCGAGGCATCGAGATTTTGCAGAAAGAGCGGACTGGCAACGATGGCGGGTATCAGTCGGTCACGGCGCAGCAGCATGAAACCATTTTAGGGAGGGAGCAGGAACGGCCGACTGGCCGCCAGACACTGCGCGGCCCATTGCGGGGCGTCAATGGTTCTCTCCCGCTCAAGGTTGATCATCTCCATGCTCACCGGCAGGTCTGCCGGCAACGCAGCAAACAGGCCGCGCAGGTCGATGTTGCCCTCGCCTGGCAGCAGGCGCTCGCAGCGGGCGGTGTGCAGCAGCTGCTCGGTGCTGAAGTGGGTGCCGGCCTCGCCGTCACAAATCTGGGCGTAGTGCAGCAAACGGCGCGGGATGGCGCGAATGTCGTCCAGCGTGGTGTGCGAGCGGCCAAAGTGCAGCGCATCCACCAGAATGCCGGCATTGGACGGGTAGCCGGCGGCCGCCACCAGGCGCAGGGCGCTGCCGGCGTCTGGCACCGCGGTCCAAGGCATGAACTCCAGATCGGCCGTCAGGCCGAACGGCGCCATCTGCTCACACAGCCGAGCGTAGTTGACGCCCAGGCGTGACAGGTCGGCATCGTCACCGGCCACCAGCACGGCGCGGGCGCCGAGTGCGGCGCCGGCCTCGAACAGCGGCAGGTACAAGCGGGGGTCAAAACCCTCGCCGATGCGCACGATCTCCAGGTCAAACACGCCCACGCCGGTATCGCGGCAGGCGGCCAGGGTCTCGCGCAGCAGCACGGCGTCTCCCAGCAGGTGCTGCTGCTGGGCGCCGGGCGCGTTGGGCCACAGGCGCAGGCCAACAAAGCCGTAGCCATTGGCGGCCGCCACGCGCACCGCCTCGGGCGGGCTGCAGCGGTGGCCCGTCAGGTACGCCATGGAGCAGGCGCGGGCGCTCATTGCAGCGGCGACACTGCCTTGGGCAGTGTGATGGTCGGCAGCAGGTCGCTGCTCGGGTGCGCCGGGCCGGCGGCTTGGGCCGCGCTGCCCGAGGGCAGGGTCAGGTTGGCGAGTTCGCAGTACACGGTGGGGCCTTGGCGTTGATTTAATGTGGGTGAAGGGGCTAAAGAGTCAGTGCCATCGAGAGTTTGGAGGCAATTTGCTTGGAAGGTTTCGAGTCGATAAGTGTTAACCCTTGGTACGTCTGATAAACGCTTATATTGAAACGATGGTCGGTCAAAATTCGCTATAAACCGGGGGGCGTCAGGTTTGGCAAAGTCTACATTTGAATCCACGCCTTGCGCTTGCCACAACGAGAAGTCCGGGTTACGGGACTTTTCACCAACTCAACCACTCTAGGAGACATTTCATGCAAGTTAGCAAACACCATTTACTGGCTGCCGCCCTGGCCAGCCTGGCCGCTCTCGCCGCTCTACCGGCCCATGCTCAAGACACGATCAAGATCGCCAACATTGTTGAAATGTCCGGTCCCGGCACGACTGCGGGGGTGATGTTCAAAAACGGTGTCGAAATGGCCATCAAGGAAATCAATGCCGGCGGCGGCATCCTGGGCAAAAAAATCAGCTACACCACAGAAGACACCCAAAGCAACCCGGGCGTGGCCAAGGGCCTGACCCAAAAAGCTGTCGACAACGACGTTTTTGCCATCTTCGGCCCGGTCTATTCAGGCTCCATCATGGTCTCGATGGCCGAGAGCCGGCGCGGCGAGGTGCCCAATTTCACCGGCGGTGAAGCAGCCTCCATCACGCAGCAGGGCAACCCCTATGTGTTCCGCACCGCCTTCGGCCAGAGCATCTCGTTCCCCAAGGTGGCGCGCTACCTGACCGCCAAGTCCAAAAAGCTGGCCGTCCTGTATGTGAACAATGATTTCGGCAAAGGCGGCCAGGCCACCATCAAGCAGTTGCTGGCCAACTCGGGCACGCAAATCGTGACCGAGATTTCGACCGAAGCCGGCCAGGTTGACTTTTCTGCCGCCGTGATCCAGGCCAAGCAGTCCGGCGCGGACGCCCTGTTTGCCTACACCAACGAGGAGGAGTCGGCCCGCCTGCTGCGCGAACTGCGCAAGCAGGGCTGGAACAAGCCGGTCATTGGCGAGACCGTGCTGACCAGCGCCAAGGTGGTGGAGCTGGCCGGTGAGGCAGCCAACGGCGCCGTGGCCCATGTTGGCCTCACAGTCGAGGCGCCGCAACTACAGGCTTTTGGCAAACAGTACCAAGCCATGTTCAATACCGGGTCAGACCACAACGGCGTGAAAGGCTACACCGGCGTGTACGTCCTGAAGGCTGCGATCGAGAAGGCCGGCAAGCTCGACCGCAAGGCCGCCGCCGCCGCCATTCGCAACAGCTGCTTCTCGGCCAAACAGTACCCCGGGGTGCTGATGGACGTTTGCTTTGACGACAAAGGCGACATTGATCGCGAGAGCTTCATCACCGAGATCCGCGCTGGCAAGACCGTGGTGGCCGAGACCCTGCCGGCGATGGGCAAAAAATAAATCAATGGTGCACTAACCTAAAGAGTCCAACGCATGTCTGACTTACCCTTTGTGTTGGCCGGCTTGATAGGGTGGCCGGTGGCGCACACCCGCTCGCCCGCCATCCACAACCACTGGATTGCCCAGCACAGGCTCAAGGGGGCCTATGTGCAGCTGCCGGTGCCGCCAGAGCGGCTGGAGGCGGCCATCCGTGGTCTGTCGGCCCTGGGTTTTGCTGGCTGCAATGTGACCGTGCCGCACAAAGTGAACGCCATACGCTTCATGGATGAGTTGCACCCGGCCGCGCGTCGGGTGGCGGCCATCAACACCATCGTGGTGCAGCCCGATGGGCGCCTGCTGGGCATGAACAACGACGGTGCGGGGTATATCCAAAGCCTGCGCGATGCCGACCCTACCTGGCGCGGCAATGCCGGGCCGGCCTTGGTTCTGGGTGCCGGCGGCGCGGCGCGGGCCATTGTGGTGGCCCTGCTGGACGAAGGCGTGCCCGAGCTGCGCATCACCAACCGCACCCTGGAGCGGGCCCAGGCGCTGGCCGAGGCCCTTGGTGAGCGGGTCAAGGTGGTGCCATGGGCCGAGCGCAACGAAGCCATGGCGGGCGTGAGCCTGCTGGTTAACACCACCACCCAGGGCATGCACGGTCAGTCAACGCTTGATGTGGTGCTGGATGCGCTGCCCCGGGCGGCCATGGTGTCGGATGCGATCTACATCCCGATGGAGACGCCCCTGCTGACACAAGCCCGGCTGCGCGGCCACCGCACGGTCAATGGCCTGGGTATGTTGCTCAACCAGGCGCGCCCGGCGTTTGAGTCGTGGTTTGGGGTGATGCCCGAGGTCACGCCTGAGCTACGCGCTGCGGTTGAGGCGACTTTTTAAAGCGCCCAGTGCCGTGAGCATCTTCGATCTGTCCAAGATCGACGGGCATTGCCATGTGCTCGACCCGCAGCGCTTGGCTTATCCGGCCGCAGTGGCCTACCACCCACAGGGCCAAGAGGTGCCTACCTGCGCGCCAGCTGCCGGCTGGACTACGGCACCCTGCTCAAGCTGGCCGAACACTGGTTCACTCCAGACCAATGGCAACACATGATGTGGGACACACCAAAAAGGCTTTTTGACTGGTGACACACCGATGACCGATTTTTTTCAACTCCTCTTCAGCGGTCTGGCCACGGGCAGCATCTACGCGCTGGCGGCGCTGGGCTTTACCCTGCTTTGGCAGGCCTCGGGCACCATCAATTTCGCCCAGGGCGAGTTTGTGATGTTGCCGGCCTTTGTGATGGTGATGCTGCTGCATGCCGGCCTGCCACTGCACCTGTGCTTTGGCGTGGCCTGTGTGGTCTCCACCCTGGTGCTGGGCTGGGCCTTCAAGCGCGGCGTGGTTGACCCATTGTTCAAGTACGGCATGATGCCCATCGTGGTGGCCACCATCGGCCTGTCGATTGCCCTGCGTAACGGCGTGCGCGCCGGCTACAGCTCGGAGCCGCAGCCATTTCCCCAAGTGTTCCCTGACCTGCTGTTTAACTGGGGCGGGGTAATGGTCTCGGCCAGCGACATCGGCACCTTCGTCTTTGCGCTATCGCTGGTGCTCGCCACGCAGGCTTTTCTGACTCGCACCGTGACCGGGCGGGCGATGCAGGCAGTGGCACAAAACACCGAAAGCGCCACCGTGCTGGGCATCAATGTGCCGCGCATGATTTTCTACACCTTTGCCATCAATGCCCTGCTCGCCGCTGCAGCCGCGCTGCTGGTGACGCCCACCTATCTGGCCAAGTTCGACATGGGCGAGGGCCTGGGCACCAAGGCCTTTTTTGCCGCCATCATCGGTGGCTTCAACAACTCGCGCGGCGCCTTGCTGGGCGGGCTGATTGTGGGCGTGTGCGAAAACCTGGCGGCAGCCTATGTGTCCTCGGCCTACAAAGACGCCGTGGCGCTGGCCATCTTCATGCTGGTGATCCTGTTCAAGCCGCAGGGCCTGCTGGGGCGCAAAGAGGAGCGTAAGGTATGAAAAAACTGCACATCGGCCTGTTTGCCCTGATGCTGCTGTTTCTGGTGGCGATGCCGACCTTTGCCAAAAATTACGGCATCCACATGTTCACCACCTGGCTGGTGTTCATCATCGCCACCATGGGCCTGAACCTGACAGTGGGCTACGCCGGGCAGAAATCGCTGGGGCATGCCGCTTTTTTTGGCATCGGCGCCTACACCGTGGCGCTGTTTCTCAAATTTGGCCTGAGCTTTTGGCTGGCGTTGCCGGTGGCGGCGCTCAACTGCTTTGTGGTCGGCTTGCTGGTGGGCTGGCCAGCGCTGCGGGTGCAGACCATTTACCTGGCCTTTGCCACGCTGGGCTTCAACACCGCGATGTGGCTGGTGATGCGCAATGAGGAGTGGCTAACCGGTGGCACCTTTGGCATCAACAACATCGCGCGGCCCAGCATTGGCAGCCTGAGCCTGGACGGTAACCTGGCCTACTACTACCTGGTGCTGTGCTTCACGCTGGCGCTGGCGCTGCTGCTGTGGGGCCTGCTGCGCTCGCCCTGGGGCAAAGCCTTCACGGCGCTGCGCGACAACCCGATCCGGGCCGAGAGCCTGGGCATTGACACGCGCCGCTACACGCTGCTGAGCTTTGCCATTGGCGCGGTGTATGCCGGCCTCGCCGGTGGGCTGTACGCCTCGCAGGTGCAGTTCATTGACCCGTCGCTGTTTACCGTGGGCGCCTCGATCATGATGTACCTGATGGTGGTGGTGGGCGGGCCGGGCTACTTTCTGGGCCCGGTGCTGGGCTCGGCGGTGGGCGT
>CAMATS010000183.1 GCA_945861195.1 Rhodoferax sp. OV413 | reverse complement strand
CTGGCGGGCGATGAAATCTGTCATGGCCTGGAAAAACTGCGCACGCGCCTCAGGCGTGGCGCCCAGTGAGGCACCCAGGGTCTGGCCGCTGCCCCAGGTGGCACGTTGCTGGACCAAGGGGCCAAAGTAGGCGTTGTGCGCCATGTTCTCAAAATAGGCGATCTCGATCGGGGCACTGCGGACCTTGATGCTGTCTACCCAGGCCAGTGGGTTGGGCGTCATCTCAGTCGGGCCGCTGGTGTTGTTGCAGCGCTCGGCAGTGCCCGGGGGGGCGAGTTCAAAACGGATGTTGAAGCGGCAGGGGTCGCTAAGCAGCCAGCGCATCATCTTGGGGTCGGCCGCGCCAAAGTCATCGAGCCGGCCAAACGCCAGCAGCAAAGGCACCCGGGTCTGGTTGGGCAGACCCAGCCCGACCGGCGTGATGCCCTCAGCAATCACGCCGCGCACCTGCTGCGGGTCCACCATGGCAGCCAGATTGGCCGCGACTGCTGCGCCATTGGAAATGCCAAAAATATAAATCTGCCGGGTGTCAATGTCCTTGCGCTGAATCGCCCATTGGTAGGCAGCCCAGGCAGTGCTGAGCAGCATGCGCTGGCGCGCTTCGTTGCTCACCTGGCGTGCCCAGAACAGTGAGCCGCGCCCGGTAAAGCGGTTCATCTCATAGGCGTCAAAGGTCAGGGTCGCCATGCCATGCTCAAAAAAAGCCTGGTCCGAAGCCAGCACGTCCTTGATGCCACCACCGCCGTGCAAGCTGATCATCAGCGGCGGTCGCACCACACCGGCCGGCAGACGAAAGCGTACCGAAGCCTGACAGGGGTCAAAGCCCGCCAGAGTGCCCTGCACGGTATGCAGTCCTGGCCGCAGGGCTTGCAACTGGGCCTGGCCCTGCTGCTCGGGCCGGCAGTCGGCCGCGCTGAGTTGGGACCCTGTCTGCGCCTGGCTTGGCACCAGGCTTGACAGGCCAAACAGCAGCGCGACAAGGACAGAAAAACCCGACATGCCGACATGATAGCGGTGGCCTTATCGCCGCAACTTCTAGCCGCACATACCATCCGTTACTACCCGCCGTAACGACTCACTAAAAGCCCCGCCACCCTGGCGTTGCCCAAGGATCGACAATAGGGCGGTTTCACTATCCCGTTGCCCCATGATCTACGCCCTGCTCAAAACCCTGCATCTGCTGTGTGTCATCCTCTGGGTGGGCGGCATGGTGTTTGCCCATTTCTTTTTGCGCCCCGCGCTGGCCGAGCTTGATGCGCCGGTGCGCTTGCGCCTGATGCAGGCGGTGTTGGGGCGGTTTTTCAATGCGGTGCTGGTGGCCTCGGCGCTGGTGCTGGCCAGCGGGGTGTGGATGATTGGCCGCAGCGCGCGCAGCATGGTGCAAGCGGGCCTGCCCTTTAGCATGCCGCTGGCCTGGTGGGTGATGGCGGTGCTGGGTGTGCTGATGCTGGCGATTTTTGGTCATCTGCGCTTTGGCCTCTACCCGCGCTTGGTCCGCGCCGTGGAGGGGCAAGCCTGGCCCGCTGGCGCTGCAGCCTTGCAGACGATTCGCCGCTGGGTGATGTTGAACCTGGGCCTGGGCATTGTGGTTGTGGTGGTGACGCTGCTGGGTGCATCGAGCTGATGCGCCCGGCATGAACCCGGACGCGCAACAACTCTGGCGCGCACCGCGCTGGGCCTTGGCGGTGCTGCTGGCCCTGCTGGGCATGTTGGGGCCGTTCTCGATCGACACTTATCTGCCGGCCTTCGGCGGCATGGCCCGCTCGCTTGGCGCCACACCGGTGCAGATGCAGCAGACGCTGTCTGGCTACCTGTTCGGCTTTGCTTTTATGAGCCTGTTTCATGGCGCGCTGTCCGACAGTCTGGGGCGCCGCCCGGTGGTGTTGTGGGGCTTGGCGGCCTTCACGCTGGCCTCGCTGGGTTGTGCGCTGTCTCAAAGCATTGGCCAATTGATTTTCTTCCGCACCCTGCAAGGCCTGTCTACCGGCGCGGGCATTGTGGTGGCGCGTGCGGTGGTGCGCGACATGTTTGAGCCCAGTCAGGCTCAACGGGTGATGAGCCAAATCACCATTTTTTTTGGCATTGCCCCGGCGATTGCGCCGCTCATCGGCGGCTGGTTGTATGTGCACCTGGGCTGGCATAGCGTGTTCGGGTTCTTGACCGCTTTTGGCGTGGCCCTGTGGTGGGCGAATTACAAGCTGCTGCCGGAGACCCTGCACATCACACAGCGCCAGCCTCTGCGGGTGACCAACCTCTTGCAAGGTTATTGGCAACTGGGCCTGGATCCACGGTTTTTGTTGCTGGCCCTGGCCAGTGGCGTGCCTTTTAATGGCATGTTTTTGTACGTGCTCTCGGCGCCGGCTTTTCTGGGCGATATTCTGAGCTTGGAGCCCACCCAGTATTTCTGGTTTTTTGTGCTCAATATCGCCGGCATCATGGCGGGTGCCTGGCTAAGTGGGCGCATGGCCGGCAAGCTGGCACCCAAACAGCAGATTCGGCACGGCTTTGTGGTCATGCTGCTCAGCGCTGTCGTCAACTTAGGGGCTAATTTTTTATTCCAGCCGCATGTTGCCTGGGCATTGCTGCCGCTGGCTTTGTATGCCTTTGGCTGGGCCATGATGGTGCCGGTGGTTACGCTGCTGGTGCTCGACCTGCACCCCGAGCGGCGCGGCATGGCCTCGTCGCTGCAGTCCTTCATTGGCGCTACCGCCAACGGCTTGGTGGCCGGCGTGATCGCGCCGCTGGTGATGCACTCTGCCATAGCGCTGGCGCTGGCCTCGTTGCTGATGCTGGGCCTGGGGCTGCTGGCCTGGCTGTGGGCGCACCAGCGCTGGCCCGATATCGGCCGCAACATAGACCACCCGCAGGCCTGAGCCTGGCCTGCGCCAGCGCGCCTGTCGCTAACGGCTCTTATCTTCTGCCCCACCACTGGCATGGCGGTGGATGCCTTGGCTGCTAGCCATGTTGTTTTATCGCCCTGGCACTTTGTCTATATACTGTGTTTATAACCAGTTATCAGGCTCTTTTGAGGCGAGCCCAAGCCTGCTGGGCCGTCGCCGCGCTCCATGGGCCTGGAGTTCCTCCATGAACAGTTTTTCAAAGGTTTCACATGACATCGTCCCCAAAGCCTGGCGAGCCCTGGTTGGCCGGCCTGGGTGAAGCCGTTTGGCGTGCCGATGCGCTGGGCGGTACGCCGGGGGCTACCCTGAGCAGCGGTCATTTGGCGCTGGACCAGGTTTTGCCGGGTGGCGGCTGGCCGCTCGATGCCCTGAGTGAGGTGTTGCAGCCCCCGGGCCTGCACGGCGAGT
The DNA here is from genome assembly GCA_945861195.1 of Rhodoferax sp. OV413. Lineage (GTDB taxonomy): Bacteria > Pseudomonadota > Gammaproteobacteria > Burkholderiales > Burkholderiaceae_C > Rhodoferax. Next base: position 2,235 of record CAMATS010000183.1, on the reverse strand, counting down.
GGCGTTTGCTGTTGCCGGTTTTGCTGCGTCTGCAGCAAACCGGCAGCGGTGCGCTGGTGCTGGTTGGCCCGCCCCATGTGCCGTTTGGTCCGGCCCTGCAGGCCCAGGGGCTGGCTGTGCAGCGTCTGCTGTGGGTGAACCCAAGCCAAATGCAGGCCTGTTTGTGGGCCGCCGAGCAGGCGCTGCGTTGCGCCGGCGTGCTGGCGGTGCTGGCCTGGTTACCCCAGGATTTGCGGGTACGTCCTGAGCAACTGCGCCGCTTGCAACTGGCGGCACAGAGTTATGGCAAGCCTCTGTTTGCGATGCGCCCAGCCCAGGCGCAGGGGGAATCATCGCCGGCGGTGTTACGCCTGTTGCTGGCCCCCTTGCCCGGCCAGCCCGCCGGGCAGGCCCAGGATACTGATGGCCTGCAGTTGCAGGTGCTCAAACGGCGCGGCCCGCCCTTGGCAGAGCCGCTGCAACTCGCCGGGCGCCAGGGCCGCTTGGTGGCTGGGCTATCGATTGGGCTGGCACTGGCCACGCGGTCCGCCCCACCCGGGTAGCACCATGCACTGGATCGCCCTGCAGCCCGGGGCTCAGAACCAGACCGCCGCCGCTGCGCCGCCTGCAAGCGGCCTGCCCGATGTCTGGAGCGCGCTGGCCTGGTGGGCTTTGCAGTTCACCCCGCGGGTGGTACGGCTGGAGGACGCACTGCTGTTGGAGGTGTCTGGCAGCGAGCGTTTATGGGGCGGCAGGGCCGGTTTGCGGCAACTGCTGTTTGAAGAAAAAAAGCCACCCGTGGCTGTGCACCATGCCTATGGTGCGACATCCCTAGCAGCCAAAGCGCGTTTGCTGCCAGGGCTTTTGCAGACCCCCGCGCCTGAGCTGCCCTTGGCGGCACTGGCGGCGGCCCGTCCGCACCTTGCCACGCTGGCGGCCCTGGGCTGCACCCGCTGGGGCGAGTTGCGGGCCCTGCCACGTGCTGGCGTAGCGCGGCGTTTTGGTGCGCCACTGTTGCAGGCGCTCGACCAGGCCTGCGGCCAGGGCCCAGACAGCTACCCCTGGCTGCTGCTGCCCGAGGTGTTTGAGGCCAGGCTGGAACTGGCCGCGCAGGTCGAAACCGCTCCGGCGCTGCTGTTTGGTGCGCGCCGACTGCTCGAGCAACTGCAGTACTGGCTGCAACTGCGCCATCAGGCGGTGCTGGCGCTGGTGCTGTGCTGGACCATGGACGCGCGCCGCAACACCGCCAGCCAAGGCGAATTGCTGCTGCGCTGCGCCGAGCCCAGTTGCGACACCGCCCACCTGCAGCGCCTGCTGGCCGAACACCTGGCACGCATCACCCTGCCAGCGCCAGTGCTGTACTTGCAGTTGCGCAGCGTCGAGACCCTGCCTCGCGCTGGGCACAGCGCCAGCCTGCTGCCCGAGGCACAGCGCCCCGGGGACAGCTTGCAGCAGCTGCTCGAGCGTCTGGCAGCACGGCTGGGGCAGCCGCAGGTCTTGCAATGGTCGCCACGGGCCGACCACCGGCCCGAGCGTATGCAGCTGTGGCAAGCGGCGTCAAATGCCGCTGTGTTCATGGCCCAAGAAGCAAGCCGTTCAGGGCCAGGGGGCTCCCCTGGCGGCACAGCCCCCAGCACTGGCCCTGCCATCGATCTGGCCAGCTGCCCGGCCTGGCTGCTGGCCATGCCGCAACGCCTGGCGGTGCGCCAGGGCCGCCCTTTGTGCCCTGACCCGCTCACCCTGCTGGCCGGGCCGCAGCGGCTGGAGGCCGGTTGGTGGGACCTCGGCCCCAGCGCCCTGCGCGACTACTACGTGGCACGCAGCAGCCACAGCGGCCTGCTCTGGGTTTACCGCGAACGGCTGGCCCCCTCCTCGCCCGGCTTTGACATGGCGCCGCGCTGGTACCTGCACGGGGTGTTTGGCTGAGGCACCCTCTACCAAGGGGGAGTTCACCTTTCCCTGGCCAATCATCTCGGCGGCCCTGGTTGTGGCGATCGTGCCAATTGTGGGGATCGTGCCAATTGTGGCGATCGTGCCAATCGCGATTTTGATTGCGCTGTTTCAGGAGCGCGTGGTGGGCGGCCTCACACAAGGCGGCATCAAGGGCTGAAGCCCCGCAGCTCAGGGTTTCGGGGGCGGCGCCTCGAGAGGCTCAAACTGCCCGAAGCGGCTGCGCCAAAAACCCAGGGCCGCGCTGTCCTGCCAGCCAAAATCGCGCACCGCGCAGAGCACGATGGTGTGGTCACCGGCTTCCAC
>CAMATS010000182.1 GCA_945861195.1 Rhodoferax sp. OV413 | reverse complement strand
TGTACCACATCAACGCCTTTGCCGTGACCATGCTGGCGCCGCTGGCCCATGGCGGCAGCCTGGCCATGCCGCCCAAGTTTTCTGCCGCACGCTTTTGGGAGCAGGCCTGCCAAAGCGGCTGCACCTGGCTCAATGTGGTGCCGACCATGGTCTCTTACCTGCTCGAAGCTGGCGCGCCCACGCCAGCCCAAACCCGGGGCCTGCGCTTTTGCCGCTCGGCCTCGGCCGCATTGCCGCCGGAACACCTGCGCGCCTTCGAGGCCCGCTTTGGCCTGGGCATCATCGAAACCATGGGCCTGACCGAAACGGTGGCGCCCTCGTTTGCTAACCCGCTTGACCCCGGCCAACGCAAGCCCGGCGCGGTCGGGCGCGCCTCTGGCTGCGAGGCCCGTGTGATTGACGCCGCACTGGCCGGGTTGCCCGACGGCCAGACCGGCGAACTTGCCATTCGAGGCCCCAACGTGATGCGCGGCTATTACAAAAACCCCGAGGCCACGGCAGCCGCCTTCACCCCAGACGGCTGGCTGCGCACCGGTGACCTGGGCCACCGCGACGCCGATGGCTTCTTCTTTGTGACCGGCCGCATCAAAGAGCTGATCATCAAAGGCGGCGAGAACATCGCGCCGCGCGAGATCGATGAGGCACTGCTCAAACACCCCGCCGTGCTGGACGCTGCTGCGGTCGGCATCCCTGACCGGCACTACGGCCAGGAGATCATGGCCTGTGTGGTGCTGCGGCCAGGCCACAGTGCCGATGAGGCGGCGTTGCACAGTTTTTGCCTGGCGCAGCTGGGCCCCTACAAAACGCCCAAGCTGTTCCGACTGGTGAGCGACCTGCCGCGCGGCCCGTCGGGCAAAGTGCAAAGGCTCAAGCTGGTCGAGTTGTACGCACCGGCGGCGGGCTGAGCCCGGGGCACCGGCCAGCCCGCTCCGCCGCCTTCCGATCTGCCCTGCGATCAGCCCCTGGATTTGCTCGTGTCACCGCCCCTGCCACCCGCCCTGCTGCTGGCGGCGCTGCTGTTCGTACTGGCAGCCGGCATGGTGCGCGGCTTTGCCGGCTTTGGCTTTTCTGCGCTGTGTGTGGCAGGGCTGTCGCTGTTTGCGCCGCCAGCCCAGGTGGTGCCGCCTATTTTTGTGCTGGAGGTGCTGGCCAGCCTGACGCTGTTGCGCGCTGCCTTGCGCGAGGCCAACTGGTCTTGGCTGAGCTGGCTGGTGCTGGGCAATGCCCTGTGCATACCGGTCGGTATTGCGGTGCTGGCCTGGCTGGACGAGCTGCCGCTGCGCCTGCTGATCGGCGTGCTGCTACTGGGCGCGGCCCTGCTGCTGCGCAGCGGCTGGCGGCTGGCATTGACGCCGACCCGGGGAATGCGGCTCGCCACCGGGCTGGTGTCGGGCCTGGTCAACGGTGTGGCAGCCATCGGCGGCATTGCGGTGGCGGTACTGCTGAGCACCACGCAGATGGCGCCGGCAGTGATGCGCGCCACCTTGGTGCTGCTGTTCCTGCTGACCGACCTGTATGCGCTGGCCTGGGCTGGCCTGCTGTCGGCGGGCGCGCCGCATGGCACGGCCCTGCTGGGGCCCGACACCCTGCGCTGGGCCCTGTGGCTGGCGCCGGCCATGCTGGCCGGCATCTGGCTGGGCAACCGGTGGTTTCGGGGCGTGTCGCCTGCGCAGTTTCGGCGCTGGGTGCTCAACCTGCTGATCCTGATCGCCCTGCTCAGCGTGATCCGGGCGCTATGGGCACTGTCGGCCTGGTGGGGGTCAGGCGCTTGAAGGCGCTCGCGCGCCGCCATCCGCCATCCGCCATCCTGCAGCAGGGCAGTGGCGGGGGTTTGCTGACATGGTCTTTCTTTGCCGTGGGTGCGACTGTCCACCGCAGTGCGCCATGGCTGCGCCACACGATCTGGATCATGGTCGGTGGCGCCGGGGCGCAAGGCCGTATTTTTGGTAATCTACCAAGGTGTTCGGATCAAGCCTGCCGTGCCGATACTCAACTCGGCTGCCCAATTGCTACCCAAAAAGAGTAACAAAGATGTTTTTACGCAATGCCTGGTATGTCGCCGCCTGGGACCGCGAACTGGGCCAGGTGCCGCTGGCGGTGCGGGTTCTGGGCGAAGACATCGTGCTGTATCGCCGCTCTGACGGCAGGGCTGTGGCGCTGGAAGATGCCTGCCCCCACCGCAAACTACCGCTCTCGCAGGGGCGCATCCAGGGCGACCTGCTGGAGTGTGGCTACCACGGTCTGCGCTTTGACTGCAGCGGGCGCTGCGTCAAGGTGCCAGGCACCGACCACATTCCTGCCGCTGCCCTGGTGCGGGCTTTTCCACTGGAAAACCGTTACGGCCTGCTGTGGATCTGGATGGGTGAGCCGGCCGGCGCAGCCAGGCAGGCAATTCACCACATCCCGCACTGGGAAGACCCCACCTGGGGCCACAACCAGGGTGAGGCCATGACCATGGCCTGCAATTACCTGCACATCACCGACAACTTGCTGGATCCCTCGCATGTCTCTTGGGTGCATCAAAGCTCTTTTGGCAATGCTGACTACCAAGAGACCAAGGTGGACACCTTGGTGGCCGAGAACGGGATCACCGTCTCGCGCTGGATGCACGATCTTGCGCCCGCGCCGTTTTATCAACCCTTCTTGAAGTTCAGGGGCAACTGCGACCGCAAGCAGCAGTACGAGGTGCGCTTTCCAAGCCATGCATTCATCAGGGCGATTTTTACCCCGCCCGGCAGCGGCGGGGACGACCAACCCCTGCACCAAGACGCTTTCATCATGGACAGCTATAACTTCATGACGCCCATCGACGCTGGCAACACCCGGTACTACTGGTTCCAAATGCGCAACTTTGCGCCGGGTGACGCGGAGGTATCGCGCCAATTCACCGAATCGCTAGGCTTTGCATTTGCCGAGGACAAAAAGATTTTGGAAGCGGTTCAAAAAGGCATCGACAAAGCGCGCGTTGCACCCATCGGTCTGAAAATTGACCTTGGTCCCACCCGTTTTCGTCTCGCCCTGGCGCAGTTGATCGCCAACGAGCAGGCCGAGCTCGCTGCTGTAGCTCACAGCGGAAATACCCATGACATGAGACTCTAGCCCAGCGAGCACCCCGCGGGCAAGGGCCAATTCACGCCAGGCCGCGCGGCCTTGACCGCCACCGGCGCATCAATGCCAACTGTTGCCACGCCCAACTTGCGCTCGAGCTCTGCGATGCTGATTAAATAACTGTCAAGCCCCGCCACTTCGTTGCTGTTGGGTATGTACCAAGCGATGACCTTGAGGTTGGCATTTCCGGCCTCCGTGGTCAGGATAAGCTTCCAGAAAAAATCTGGCGTTCGAATGCCGTGGCTGAGTAAAAAATAGTCATTCGCCGGACTGCTGTAAACCACGCCGCCAAGCACGCGCACGGGTGCCAGATCACGGTAGCATTCGGCCAGGTTTTCGGTGGCCAGCCAAATCCCCCGGTTCAAGGCCGCGGCTTGCGGAACGATGTTGCTCATGTAGTTCGCTCGCAGCAAGTAGTTGGCGTCATTGTCCATGTGGTTAGAGGCCACCAAGTGGCCTCGGTCCCAGCCCGGCATGACCGAGGCATAGCTGCTGGTGCTGGTCTGCTGGCCGCAACCCGTGGGCAAGGTGGGGTCGAACATATAGCTGTCTGGCCGGGTCAAATTGCCGGTGTCAGCCCCGAGTGTGTAGTCGTATCGCAGGGCGCTGTGCAGGCTGCAGTCGTAGTTGATTGTGAAGCCGCCCTGGCTGAGCAGCACCACCGGCCCGCTTGAATCAGAGTTTGCGCTGCCGGCATCAGACGCCAGCGGATCGCCCCCGCCGCATCCGGCCAACAGCAGCACAAAAACCCCCGCGACGCTGCCTTGTGCCCAGCCGCCCCGGCAAGCCAAGAACCTGTGGCTCCAAGGCTTCAAAAGTCGCCGCATCCAGCGCAGCAGCTCACGCTTTTCGCAGCTCTGCGGCAGGCAACACAGTGACAACATTGCCAGGAATTATGTAGCGTTTTTTTGAGCTAACTAATCTTTGCAGCGCGGCAAACTGATCGAGCTGATGCGTTCTATTTTGTCACCCTGCGACATGGCGACGATTGCATCCATTGCGGCGGGCGTAGTCACGCGCCTCACACCATGGGCTACGGGTGCATAGTGCGCGCCCATGGAAGCCATGCAAGGGTCTATGGAAAAGAGGCGGATAGACCAGGGCCAATTAACCGCGTTCAGTGGCGCGGCCTAGCTTGCAGAGCGGTCAAACCGGAAAGCCGACAGCTTGGTCTCCATGACTCGATCGGAAAACAACTTCTGGCCGGGGTCCTGACCGGCGGCACCGGCGACCACCATCAGCGGCAACAGGTGCTCCTCGGCGTGCAGCGGATGCGACAACCGGGCTGACGGCGCCTGGGCCCAGTCGGTCAGGTGTTGCTCGAGCTGCCGCGGTGGAGCTTGCACGGCCCCAGTGAGCCAAGCGTCAAATTCATCCGAAATCGGACCCGACCGCGGGTCACCATAGCCGCGCATGTTGTGGTAACTCATGCCGCTGCCAATAATCAGCACGCCCTCGTCGCGCACGGCCTGTAGCGCCCGGCCAGCGGCCAGATGCAGCGCCGGGTCCAGCGTGGTGCTGAGGGACATCTGTACCACCGGGATATGGGCGGCCGGAAACATCAACAGCATCGGGATGAACAGGCCATGGTCAAACCCGCGACTGAAATTTTGCTGGGCGGGTAATCCGGCAGCGGTCAGCAGCCCCGCCACGCGTGCCGCCAGGGCAGGCTCACCAGGCGCCGGGTACTGCAAGGCCTAGGTGTGGGGTGGAAACCCGTGGTAGTCAAAAATCAGTTCAGGGTGCGTGCTGCAGGTGACGCTGAACGAGCCCTCCAGCCAGTGCGCGGACACCATGACGATAGCCCTTGGCTGCGCCTGCAAGGTGGCCGCCAGGCCCTTGAGAAAGTCCGCCATGCGGTCCCAGGCACGGGGCGGGTTCCAATCCATGAAAAAACAGGGCCCGCCGCCGTGCGGAATGAACCAAGTGGGCATGCGGCTAGCGCCTGGCGCGCCCGTGGTTGGATCGTTAGCCTGCAAGGGAAATTCTCCGGTCACGTTCAAGGACGCCGATTGTCATGCATCCCTCTCGCGCCAACTGTCGCTCCAATCACTACAACACTTGGAAGCGGTAGGTTCCCGGTCGTAGCTGGGAATGACAGGCTTGTGTCATCATCTTTTTTTATGCCAGACCGGATCGGGGCTTGAAGCATGGCTACAACATGAGCAGAGTCTGTGAGGCACTCATTGGGCTTGAGTTGGGTGGCAACCACGGCAAAAAACGCAATCGCGCCAAGACTGCCCTGGCCGTAAAAAAAACAAAAAGCCCGGCCTTGTGGATCAAGGCCAAGTTGTTTTTATCAGGAATTATGGAGGCGCGACCCAGAGTCGAACTGGGCTAGACGGATTTGCAATCCGTTGCATAACCGATTTGCTATCGCGCCGTTTTTTTGTGACAAAAAAGGGAAGCTTTTGGCTTCCCTTTTTGGCATCTGGAGCGGGAAAAGAGTCT
>CAMATS010000181.1 GCA_945861195.1 Rhodoferax sp. OV413 | reverse complement strand
TGGCGCGCTGAGGCAGTCAGAAGGGTGCTGCGACCATTTAAGTCAAAATAAGCCACCCTTGACCCTTCGGCGCCCCGCGCCAGAAAGTAGCTAAGCCATGGTTTTAAATGCCGCCTCCCCGATGCCCCGCCTGATCGCTGATTGCCTGCCTAGCGACCATGCGCGCGCGCTGCTGGTCGCACGGGTCTGGGTACCCGACCTGGGGCCGGTTGTGGCCCTTGTGGCGGCGGGTCGCTTGCACGACGTCTCCTCCTTGGCGCTCACCTGCAGTGCTTTGCTGGACCTGCCGAACCCGGCTGATCTGTTGCGCTCAGCGCTGGCGGCGGGCCGCTTGCCCGTCATCGCAGCGCTCGATGCTGTGTTAAAGAACGCTGAAGAAGCCAGCCGCGATACCAGCTTGCCATGGCTGCTGGCGCCTTGCGATTTGCAGGCTATCAAGGCCACCGGCGTGACCTTTGTGGCGAGTCTGTTGGAGCGGGTGATTGAAGAGCAGGCCCGCGGGGACGCCAGCCGTGCGCAGGCGCTGCGAGCCGAACTCCACCAGATTCTGGGGCAGGACCTGACCGGTATCCAGCCAGGCTCGCAGCAGGCGGACGAAGTTAAACAGGTGTTGCAAGCCCGCGGTGCTTGGTCTCAGTACCTTGAAGTTGGCATAGGCCCGGATGCCGAAATTTTTACCAAAGCGCCGGTGCTGGCGGCGGTGGGTCTTGGCAGCGATGTCGGTTTGCACCCACGCTCAAACTGGAATAACCCAGAGCCTGAAATCGTGCTGGCGGTTAATTCTTTGGCGCAGGTGGTCGGTGTGGCGCTGGGCAATGATGTCAACCTGCGCGATTTTGAAGGCCGCAGCGCCTTGTTGCTGGGCAAGGCCAAAGACAACAACGGCTCCTGTGCGATAGGCCCTTTCATCCGGCTGTTTGACGAACATTTCGATATCGAGTCAGTGCGCCAGTGCGAGATCGGCCTGGAGGTCTGGGGTGCAGATGGCTTTCGGTTTGATGGCCACGGGGCCATGAGCAGCATCAGCCGCGACCCGCTGGACTTGGTCAAGCATGCGATGGGCTCGCACCACCAGTACCCTGACGGCATGATGATGTTTTTAGGCACCATGCTGTCGCCAACGCAAGACCGGGATGCGCCAGGCCAGGGTTTCACGCACCATGTCGGCGATGTGGTGAGCGTCAGCGTGCCACAGCTCGGGCGCCTGGTGAACCGGGTCGATCGTTCGGACCGCATTGCACCCTGGACTTTCGGCATTCGCGCGCTGATGCAAAGCCTGGCGGGGCGGCGGCCTTGAGTGCTGGCCCACCGCAAGCCAGCGCCGCCGTTTTTAATGCGGATAACATACCGGCCTGAACCGGGCCGGATGCCCGCCCCAAGTTGAGTCAAGGTCGGCCCCGGTCCCTTTGAACGCTTGGGTCAGCGCCCTGACCAAGGTTCTCGCTAATTCTTTTGCCAACCAATTTACCAACTCTTGAATAGGAAGCTTCGATGAAAAAAATCTCCGCATATGTCCTGGGTCTGGCCGCCGCTGCCCTGCTGCTGATGCCGGTGCAAGCCATGGCTCAGGCCAAGTCCCGGCTGGCGCAAATTCTTGAACGGGGTACTTTGCGGGTGGGCACCACCGGCGACTTCAACCCCATGTCCATGAAAGACACCGCCACCAACACCTACACCGGTTTTGACATAGAGGCCATGAACCAACTCGCCGCCGACATGGGTGTCAAGATCGAGTACGTGCCCGCAGAATGGGCCACGCTGGTCAACGGCATAGTGGCCGACCGTTTTGATATTTTCTCTGGGGCCTCCCTGAGCATGGCGCGTGCCAAGACGGTCGCTTTCTCAGCGCCTTACTTGTTTGCTGGCACCGTGCCCATGGTGAGCAAAAAAACCGGTGCCTCGTTGAACACTTGGGAGAGCATCAACAACCCCAACGTGACCGTGGCGGTGTTGATGGGCACGGTGTTTGAGCAGCAGGCCAAGGCGCATTTTCCGAAAGCCAAGGTGCGCGCCGTAGAGAAACCCGCCACCGGCTACCAAGAGGTGTTGGCCGGGCGTGCCCAGGTCACCATCACCAGCAATGTTGAGGCCTCAACCCTCATGAAGACTTACCCGGATTTGCAGGTTGTGGGCTCCAGCATGGACATGCGCAACAAGCGGCCCTTTGCCTACCCTATGCCCCAGGGCGACCATGCCTGGGTGACCTTTGTGAACAACTGGATTTCCCTGAAAGAAGCCGAGGGTTTTTTTGACGTACTCGAAGCCAAATGGTTGGTCGCCAAAAAATAAACCTTCTGCTCTGCCTGCTGCCCTGCGCGCTGCTGGTTGGCTGCGGCGGGGGTGGCTCTGAAGCTGGGTCTTACAGCTGGGGTTGGTATATCTTCAACCCCCTGCAGGCCAAGGGGCTGTCTAACCTGCAGTTCCTGATTGGTGGCCTGACAGCAACCCTGCTGGTCTCCTTGTGCGCCATTGTTCTCTCGGTGATCTTGGGTGCTTCGGTGGCCTTGGCCGGCCTGTCGCGACGTCCTGCACTCAGGCGAGTCAACCGGGTGTATGTGGAGTTGTTCCGGGCCATTCCCTTGCTGGTTCTGCTGCTGTGGGTGTTTTACGGCCTGCCAGTAATCATTGGGCTGCAACTCGGCGTGTTTGCCACCGGCGTGCTGTCATTGGCCCTGAGCGACTCGGCTTTTGAGGCAGAGGTTTTTCGGGCCGGTATTCAGTCGGTTCCCAAGGGGCAGATTGAGGCGGCCAAGTCGCTGGGCCTGTCTTGGTACCAGCAGATGCGTCTGGTGGTGATGCCGCAGGCCATCAAGGTGATTTTGCCCGCGCTGGGCAACCAGTTTGTGTATGTGCTCAAGATGTCGTCCCTGGTGTCGGTGATTGGCTTGCAAGAACTCACGCGCAGAGCCAATGAGCTCAATGTCAACGAATACCGGCCCCTGGAGATCTACACCCTGCTGGTGGGCGAGTATCTGTTGTTGATTTTGGTGGTGTCTTATCTGGTTCGCCGCCTTGAGCGCCGGCTCGCCAACGCCAATTGACCGGCCATGGTTCTGCACCACGCCACTTGGCCCGAGGTCGAGGCCTACCTGAAAAATTCCACAGGCGTGGTCATACCCACTGGCTCCACGGAGCAGCACGGCCCCACTGGCCTGATTGGCACTGACAGCATCACGGCCGAAACCGTGGCCTTGGCGATGGCCGACATCACGGGCGCCCTGGTGGGGCCTACGCTGAGCTTGAGCCAGGCGCAGTTCAATCTGGGTTTTCCGGGCACGGTGTCGCTGCGGCCGAGCACCCTGATCCAGGTCATCATTGACTACGTGCAATCGTTGGCGCGACATGGCTTTGAGCACTTTTATTTTCTCAATGGCCATGGCGGCAATATTTCTCCGGCCCATTGTGCGTTTCAGGAGCTGTATGCGGATCAGAGCCTGGGCCTGCACCGTGGCGCGGCCGTCCAGTGCCGTCTGCGCAGCTGGTGGGATTTTTCTGAAGTCAATGAGATTCGCCAGCGCCTGTATGGGGTGGCTGAAGGCATGCATGCCACACCGTCGGAGCTGGCGATCACCCGGCATGTGTTACCCGCAGTCAGCTGCGTGGACAACTTGCCAGCGCCGCCCTTGCTGAGCGCTGATTTCATCAAGCGCCATGGCGGCGACAACCACGAGCATGCGGCGGCCCACCGGGCCCAGTTTCCTGATGGTCGGGTGGGCTCGCATTCGGCTCTGGGCCGGCCAGAGCATGGCGCCGAAATCATCGCTGTGGCAGCCCGCGCGGCGGCCCGGGACTACGCGGCTTTTTTGGCTGGGGCAGAGGCATGATTTTTTATGCCACGGCCCTGTCCTCCTACAGCGCCAAGGTGCGCATTGCCCTGTGTGCCAAGGGGGTCGTGTTTGAAGAGCGTTTGCCACCTGGGGGCTACCGCTCTGCGCAATACCAGGCCATCGTGCCCATGGGCAAGCTTCCCGCCATACAGGAAGGCGACTGGGTCTTGTCGGAGTCCGAGGCAATCAACGAATACCTTGAAGAACGCTACCCCGAGCCGCCCCTGCTGCCGCAGGGGGCACAGGAACGCGCGCAAGTGCGGTTTTTGTGCCGGTTTCATGACCTGTATCTGGAGCCGCCGGTGCGGGCCCTGTTTGCCCAGGTCGACCCAGCCAAGCGTGACGCCGAGCGGGTCAGCCTGTTGCGCCAGGACATCGTCCGCCGCCTAGGCCAGCTGGCGCAGTGGGCGCGGCCACAGCCTTATCTGCTGACCGCAAGCCTGAGCTTGGCCGACTGCGGTCCCCTGGTCACGCTGCCTCTGGCCGGCGCCGTGTTGTCAGCCTGCGGACAGGCGCTGGTACTGCCCGATGTACTGCAGCGCTGGCTCGATGCTGCCTCACAGCATCCCGCAGCGGCGCAGGCCCTGCTGCCCTGGCACCAGGCCACTCAGGCCTGGCTTTACCCTAAGGAGGTCCGATGAACGCACACGGCACCCGCTCCCCGCTGGCAGATGCTGACTGGCAGTACCTTGAAAAAATCCCGCTGGAGGAACTCTCCCGCCAGGACTGGTTGGTGCTTGAGCAGCAACGCGCGCTCTACCTGGCCAGACACCAGGCCGACCAGGCCCTGCGCCTGCTCAGCGCCAGCCAAAACGACCCATGCTTTGGCTACCAGGTGAACAACTACCGGCACTGCCTGCAATCAGCAACCATGGTGCTGCGCGACGGCCTGCCAGAAGAGGACGTGGTCGTCGCTCTGCTGCATGATGTCGGGTTCATCGCCTGCCCCCTGCTGCACGGTGATTTTGCTGCCAGTCTGCTAGGTGCCTATGTGTCTGATCGCAACCACTGGATGCTGCGTCACCATGCCACCTTCCAGAACCTGCACTCGCCAAACATGCCGGGCGTCGATCAGCATGAGCGGGAGCGCTGGCGTGGCAACCCCTACTTTGATTGGACTGCCGAGTTCGTTGCCCGCTACGACCAAGCCGCCGCTGACCCGGCTTACCCGTGCGAGCCGATTGAGACCTTTGTGCCTATGGTCCGGGCTATTTTTTCACGTCCGCCGGTGGATCGCCGGTCGATCAAAAAGGAGATCCCATGAGCGCATGGATAAAAATGATTCCCCTTGAAGAAGCCACTGGCAAGCTCAAGGACATGTACCAACTCGCCCTCACGCCCAGCGGCACGGTTGACAACGTGATGCGCGCGCACAGCCTGCGCCCGCACAGCATGGAGGGCCATCTGGTGCTCTACCGCAGTGTGTTGCATAACCCGGACAACACCCTGCCTTTTTGGTTTTTGGAGGTGGTGGCCTCCTATGTCAGCATGACCAACCGCTGCGACTACAGCCTGACGCACCACTTTGCCAATGCCCGCCGCCTCATGAACGACCCGCAGCGCGCCCAGTTGGTCTGGGACGCCTTGTCTGCGGCCCAGCCGGAGCGGGCGTTTTCTGGCAAGGAACTCGAACTTCTGCGTTACGCCAGAAAACTCACTGCCGAAGTCGCCAAGATGGAAAAAAGCGACTTCGACAGCCTCAAGGCCAGTGGCTGCGATGACGGTGAAATTCTGGA
>CAMATS010000180.1 GCA_945861195.1 Rhodoferax sp. OV413 | reverse complement strand
GGGTCAATGCGATTGCCCCGACCTGGGTGCGCACCGATTTCATCGCGCCACTGTTGCAGCAGCCGGAACTACTGGCCCGCATTCAGGCGATGACGCCGCTTGGCCGCATTGCCGAAGTTGAAGACATTGTGGGTGCCGTGATTTTTCTTGCAAGCCCTGCGGCCGCCATGGTCACAGGCCACACCTTGGCCATCGATGGTGGTTTTCTGGCGCAGTGAGCGCCAAGGCTTTGCAAACCCGGCAGAGGCTTTCGACCTGACCCGATGTCCAGCGGCAGCAGCGCGCAGCTGGTCCGGGTTGCGCACCAGGCGGGTTTAGTCGAACACCGGGCTTTCAACGCCCAGTACCTTGTGGAGTTTGGGGCTGGTGGTGGTGTACTGCAGAAACACTTTTTTATCTGGCGCAATGATGGGCATGGCGCCAAAGGCGGCCAGCGCACACTCATGGAAGCCACTCAGGATCAGCTTTTTTTTACCCGGGTAGATGTTGATATCGCCAACAGCAAAAATACCAGGGATATTGGTGGAGAACTTTTCGGTGTCAACCTTGAGCTGTTTTCGCTCGATGTCCAGACCCCATTGCGCAATCGGTCCGAGTTTCGGGCTCAAACCAAAAAACACCAGCAACACATCGAGTGGCACCAGGCGTGTGACCCCGTCTGCGCCAGTCACCTTGACGCCGGTGAGTGTGCCCTCGCGTTCTTCATGGCCAGTAACCTGGCCAACCACGAATTGCATTTCAAAGGCATCGCACAGCGCTTTCATCTTGGCCACGCTGGCCGGTGCGGCCTTGAAGCCGTCGCGCCGGTGGATCAGGATCACGCTTTGGGCTTTGTGCGGGCTGTCTTTGACAAAATCCAGTGCCCAGTCCAGCGCTGAATCACCGCCGCCGACGATCACCAGATTTTTACCGGCAAAGTCCTCTGGGTTCTTGACGCGGTAAAACAGCTGACTGCCATCAAACCCGTCCAGGCCGTCCACCTTGAGGGTGCGCGGCTGGAAGGCGCCCACACCAGCCGCAATGAAAATGGTCTTGCTCAGGAACCGGGTTCCCTTGGAGGTTTCAACAAAGAAGCGGCCGTCGGCCTGTTGTTGAACGGTGCTCACCTCTTGGCCGTAGTGGAAGGTGGCGCCGAAGGGGGCAATTTGCTTGAGCAGGCTGTCGGTCAACTCCTGGCCAGTGCAAACCGGCACGGCGGGTATGTCGTAAATTGGCTTGTCGGGGTAAAGCTCAACGCATTGGCCACCAGGGTAGGCCAGTGAATCGATCACATGGGATTTGACCTCAAGCAGACCCAACTCAAACACCTGAAACAGCCCCACCGGGCCGGCACCGACGATCAAGGCATCTGTGCTTATCGGCTCGCCAGCAGCTGCTGACAGCAGCGCTTCATTCATTTTTAAATCCATGGGTGGTGCGCCTGCTCTCAGCGGACCAGCAGGGGGAGCTTGTTGGTTTTGTCTTTCCAGTCGTCGGCATCAGCCGGGGGGATTTTTCGCTTGGTGATACTTTTCCAGCCTGGCAGACGCGACAACTCGGCATTCAGGGCGGTCATGTGTTGCTGGTCTGCGGGAACGTCTTCCTCGGCATAAATTGCGTTCACCGGACACTCTGGGATGCACACCGCGCAGTCGATGCACTCATCGGGGTCTATGGTCAGGAAATTCGGACCTTCGCGAAAGCAGTCGACTGGGCAGACGTCGACGCAGTCGGTGAACTTGCATTTGATACATGCTTCGGTGACGGTATGGGTCATGTTGAGATGCAACGAGTTTCGGAAAAAAGCTTATTTTATTGACTTTCGTATCCGCCCCGCCGATAGCCCTTGCGGCTGGCAGGCAAGGCAGCGCTGCGGCTCAAGCGCCGTGCTGTTATGCCTGCAGGGCAAACCTGGGCATACAGCCGCGCGCATCGGCTTGGTAAAAATCAGGAAAGTATCCTAGTTGACCCGAAGCTGCCCCGCTGTCCTGGTCGGATCTGAGCACCGCTGAGTCAAAACCGTTGCGCTGCATCAGCAGCAGCTGATCAAGGAGCACATCGCCGGTGGCGCGCAATTCGCCCACAAAGCCCAGGCGCCGTCGCAGCAGATAGGCTTGGCTATAGGCACGGCCATCGGTGAATTTTGGGAAGCACAGGTCAATGCGCGTCAGGCCGCTGAGCGCCAGGCCGCGCGGATCAACATCATTGGCGATGCTCAGCCTGCCAGAACTCTGGGGCTCGGCGGCGTGAAGGTGGTGGGCGATGAGTTTCATGGTCAGTCTCAGCCCGGCTCAGCGGCCAGGCTGCGGCGCACCCGGTTGGCGGACAGTTTGAAAGGTTCCAAGCCGACTCGGCACACGGTGGCCACAAAGCTCTCGGCGTTCAGGCGCTGCAAACGGTAGGTCTCCAGCAGGGCTTCGATCACGTCGGGGACTTCGGTGGCGACAAAGGATGGCCCGACAATTTTTCCTGGGGTTGGCGCCCCGCTGAGGCGGGAGCCATCAGAGCCGCCAAGAGACACCTGGTAGCACTCCTGCCCGTCTTTGTCCACGCCCAAAATACCGATATGGCCACTGTGGTGGTGGCCGCAGGAGTTGATGCAGCCGCTGATATGCAGATCGATTTCACCCAGGTCATGCAGTTCGTCCATGTCTTGGTAGCGCTCGGTGATGGCCTCGGCGATCGGGATCGACCGGGCATTCGCCAGGGCGCAAAAATCGCCGCCGGGGCAGGCGATCATGTCGCTCAGCAGTCGAATGTTGGCACGGCCAAAGCCAGACGCTCGTGCGGCATGCCAGAGCGCGGGCAACTGCTGGCTGCTGACCCAGGGCAGCAGCAGGTTTTGGTCGTGGCTGACCCGGGCTTCGCCGGCGGAAAACTGGTCGGCCAATTTTGCCGCCTGCTCGAGCTGCTCGGCGTTGGCGTCGCCCGGCGCTTGGCGCAGACGCTTGAGCGACAGGGTCACGATGCGCAGGCCAGGATTTTTGTGTGCGGCCACGTTTTGCTGCAACCAGCGGGCATAGTCGAGCTGCTCGGCGGCCGTGATATCCGGCTGGTCGGCCAAGCTGTGCGCGCGCTCAGGCTGCTGCGCGAGCAGCGCAGGAGGAACAAACGAGGCTGTCACCCGGTCGAGTTCGGCCTGGGTGATGGTGTGGGGAGCGCCGTCTTGTGTCAGTATTTGCTGGTACTCGGCTTCCACCTCGTCAGTGAAGCGCTGGCCCTCGGCCTTGACCAGAATTTTGATGCGCGCTTTGTAGATGTTGTCTCTGCGGCCCCAGCGGTTGTAGACCCGCACCAGGGCCTCGAGGTAGTTCAGGATCTGCTCCCAGGGCAAAAAGGCGCGGATGGTGCTGGCGATGAGGGGCGTGCGGCCCATCCCGCCGCCCACCAGCACTTTGAAGCCGACCGCGCCCTCAGGGTTGCGCAGCACCTGCAGGCCGACATCGTGCCAGGCAGTTGCGGCCCGGTCTTCGTGGGCGCCGGACACCGCTATCTTGAACTTGCGCGGCAAAAAGGCAAACTCTGGGTGTAGCGTGCTCCACTGGCGCAGGATCTCGCAAAACGGTCGCGGGTCGGCGATTTCGTCTACCGCAATGCCGGCCCGCTCGTCGCTGGTAATGTTGCGTATGCAGTTGCCGCTGGTCTGAATGCCGTGCATGTCCACACTGGCCAACAGGTCCATCACATCGGCGCTTCGGTCCAGGGGTATCCAGTTGAACTGGGCGTTTTGCCGGGTGGTGAAATGGGTGCAGCCGGTAGGCAGATGCGAGGTGCCCAGTTTGGCCTGGGCCAGGCTGGCCGTTTGGTAGATCTCAGGCCTGGGCTGGTCGTAGATGCGAGCGATCGTGGCGAGCGCGCGCAGCTGGTCGCTGGATACCTCGCCATAAGGAATCGCCACCCGCAACATGGGCGCGTAGCGTTGCAGATACCAGCCGTTTTGCAGCCGCAGCGGCTTGAAGTCGTCGTCGCTGAGCCGTCCAGTCAGGTGGCGCTGCAATTGATCTCGGTACTGGGCAGCCCGGCTGCGCACGAACTGCCGATCGAAGTCTGTGTATTGGTACATGGGCTGACACTGTAGGCGCCCCGGCCCGATTCACAAACAACTTATTTATGATTTGAATATGTTATTGCGCTATAAGTGCCAGGTCTGCTGCAGGCCAGTTCAGCTGCCCGGCCTGCGCAACTCCTGCATGCGTTCATCAAAGTAGCTGCCCACGGTGTAGCGCTGCGACAGCACCACCTCGCGCCGGGGGTGCAGAAACAGTGGCAGAGAAATACGTGGCTTGGTTCGCGCCAGACCCACCGGGTTGAGCACGCGGTGTACCGTGGATGGGTAGTGGTGGCCCGAGGCTTCGGCCAGCATGTCGCCGATATTGACAATCAGGTAATTGAAGTCGCAGGGCACGTCCTTCCAACTGCCGTCTTGGGCCAGTACCTGCAGGCCGGGTTCGGTGGCCGCGGGCAGCAGTGTTAACAGGTTGATGTCGCCATGGGCGGCAGCGCGCAGGGCGCCGGGATTTTCATGGCCAGTCAGTGGCGGGTAGTGCAGCACCCGCAGCAGCGTGTGCTCGCTGCCATCGAGCATCGCAGGCAGGGGCATTGAGTAGCCGGCCCGAATTGCCGGCGGTGAATGGGCTTGGACCCAGCCCAGCAGGGTTTGCGCCAGCGCATTGCCCTGGGCGTAGTAGCGCCGCGCCGCATCGGACACTTCGCTCGGGTAACGTCCCCAAGGGTAGATGTGAAAGAACTCTTTGAGATCGCGCTGGGTGTGGTTTTTTGCTGTTTCCGACACCGCGGTGGAGAAATAGCCATCGTGCCGTATCGCATCATGGGCATAGGCATGTTTAGCCTGGCCCTGAAAGAAATCCAGCCACTCGGCATAAATGCCTGCCACCAGGTCCGGCTGCAGGGGGTGCTTGGTCAGCACCGCGAATCCGGTGCTGTGCAGGCTGCGGCAAAACGCCTCAGGCGCCCCCTGGTTTTGAAAATCGATGACCGGCAAGTGCATGGCGTGGCTGAACAGAGGCGCGGGCCGGGTAGGCTCAGGCCGGCAACCACGCGCGCATCAGCGTGGTCTCGAAGAGCGCGCTGCAGGCCGGGGCGTCAAGCGCCATGCACACGCTGCTGGCCGGCCGGCTGGCATCCCAGCCGGGGTGGGGGTAGTCGATGCCAGGCTGGCGTTTGAGAATCGTCTGCCCTTGGGCCAGGCCGTCGCTCACCACCCGAACCTGGCCGCTTTGGGTCTCAAACAGATGGGGCGCAACCAGGTAAATAAAGGCCAGCACATCATGCCCAAAACAGCCTCGAATAGCAGCCACATGCGCAAACCGAGCGCCATAAAAATCGGCATAAAAAGACACCGCGTGGTGTAGTGCATCGGTGGCGCGGTGTCGGTGGTGGTCGGCAATTTTTTGAAACAGCGTGACCGGTAAAACCAGGCGGTGGGTCACATCGAGTCCGACCATGGTGAGCGGCCAACCGGCAGTAAACACCCGGTCGGCGGCGTGCGGGTCGTTCCAGATGTTGGCCTCGGCCACGGGGGAGACATTGCCTGGCTCGAGCACCGTGCCACCCATCAGAATCACCTGCTTGAGCAA
>CAMATS010000179.1 GCA_945861195.1 Rhodoferax sp. OV413 | reverse complement strand
CCCGAGATTTTGCAAAAAACCCGCATCCTGCGTCAGTTTTTGTACAACATGGATGAGGTCGAAGCCATGGAGATGGTGCTCAAACAAATGCGGGCCACCAAGACAAACAGCGAATTCTTCGACATGATGCGCCGGGGTGGCTAGTGCCCCGGCAAGGAAGTAACCCAACAAAGTGAAAGCGCTGGATGTACCGGGGCCGCAGTTACAGACAAGGCTGTGGCTGGAATTTGCAACGAGGGCCTAGGTGCTCATGCAGGTCGACAGATGTCGGTGTTTCTGGGCCGGGGTACTGGACTATAATTTGCGGCTTTTCTTGCTAAGTACAACGGGTTTTTAATTGGACAAACGCTTGTCCGATTGCCCGGAGCGGCTGGCTCAACTGATGGATCAACAATGAAAACTGGCATTCACCCCAACTACCGAGAGGTCTGTTTCATGGACCTCTCCAATGGCTTCAAATTTGTCACCCGCTCCTGCGCCAACGCCAAAGAGATGATCAAAATGGAAGACGGCCGCGAACTGCCGCTCTACAAGCTTGACACCTCGAGCGAATCCCATCCTTTTTACACCGGCACCCAAAAATCAGTGGATAACATGGGCGGGCGTGTGGAGCGCTTCCGTAACCGCTTCGGCAAGACTGCATCCAAATAAGCTGGCCGCAGTTTCCCGCAGCGCAGGCAGCCCGGTTTACCGCGCTGCCTTTTTTTCTTCCTGAACAAACCCAACCCGGCCATCGTCGCTCAGTCTGCGGTTCGGCGTATGCCACGAGCCGCGCTGCTGCTGCTTTGTCTGGCCTATGTTCTACCGGGCTTGTTGGGCCGTGCGCCCTGGCGCAGCGACGACATCAACGCTTTCGGCTTTATGCTCGAGCTGGCCAGCGGCGGCGGCGACTGGTGGTCGCCACGAATCATGGGTTTGGCGCCAGAGGTGGATGCCCTGCTGCCCTACTGGCTAGGGGCTTGGGCCATACAGTTGGCCCCGGCTTGGCTGGGGCCGGACAATGCCGCTCGCATTCCCTTTGTTGCGCTGCTCTCCTTGGCCTTGGTCGCGACTTGGTATGGCGCCTACCATCTTGCACGCAGCCCCAAGGCACAACCCCTGGCCTTTGCCTTTGGCGGTGAAGCCCAGCCCGCTGACTATGCCCGCGCCCTGGCTGATGGCGCCTTGCTGGCCTTGATCGCCTGCCTGGGTTTGGCACAGCCAGCCCACGAAACCACCGCCAGTCTGGCGCAGCTCAGTTTTTCAGCACTGGTTTTTTATGGTTTTGCAGCCGCCCCAAGCGGTAAACCACTCCCGCTGCTCAGCGTGGGATTGGGCTTGGCTGCACTGGCGCTGTCGGGCGCGCCTAGCGTGGCGGTGCTGCTCGGCCTGGGCGGCTCTCTGAGCCTGCTGAGTCCCGACCCAGAGCAACATCCCAGTGAGTCCGGAACACGCCGCTGGGCTACCGCCGTGGCGGCAAGGGCTGTGTTGATCACCTGCTTGGTTGCCCTCATGGCCAGTGCCCTGGATCTCTGGCGCTGGCGCATCACAGTGCCGGGCACTGAAACTCAGACCTGGCTGGGCCTGGGCAAACTCCTTGTTTGGTTTACCTGGCCGGCTTGGCCGCTGGCGCTTTGGACCCTGTGGCGCTGGCGCCATCATTTTTTTCGAGCTGGCCAGTTGCCGAGTAAACACCTGCTACTGCCACTTTGGTTTGCTGGCCTAGCCCTGCTAGCAACACTCTTCACTCATTCGCCCGAGCGATCCCTGTTACTGGCGCTGCCGCCCCTGGCCACCCTTGCTGCCTTTGCTTTGCCCACCCTCAATCGCAGCCTATCAGCCCTGATCGATTGGTTTACCCTGTTGTTTTTCTCTGGCTGTTCGCTCATCATCTGGGTGGTTTGGGTGGCCATGCAAACCGGTGTTCCCTGGCAACCGGCGGCCAATGTGGAGCGTCTGGCGCCTGGCTTTGTGCCAAGTTTTGCGCCGCCACACTTTCTCATCGCACTCGCGGCCACCCTGTGCTGGGTATGGCTGGTGCGATGGCGCGTTGGGCGACACCGCGCAGCCATCTGGAAAAGCCTGATCCTTCCCGCTGGAGGGGCTGCGCTGTGCTGGCTGTTGCTGATGACGCTTTGGCTGCCGCTGCTCGACTATGCACGCAGTTACCTGCCCATGGTGGCTCAGGCCCAGCGGGATATGCAGGGCAGCCACTGTGCTCAACAAACGGGGCTAAATGCAGGGCAAATCACCGCATTGCGCTTCCACGGCGGCTTGGTCCTGACGGCCCTGCAACAACAAAACTCCTGCGCTTGGTTGATTGTTGGCATAGACCCGACGCAGCAGGCCTTAAGCACAGTTGATGCCTCAGAGTGGACGCTGCAAGCCCAGTCCAGTCACCCGACCGATCGGGAAGACTACTGGCTGATCTACCGGCGGCGGGCCCAAACTGGCTTGTAGCCCTGTGGCCTGCAACGGGCTGCCAACTTGCGCTTGGGTCAACTGTTGCGCTGTACACGGTCTGCCGGGAACACAATGGCAAACCGTGAGCCCTCACCGGTTTTGCTGGCAATACTCAGTTCAGCGCCATGGCGCTGGCAGACATGTTTGACAATGGCCAAACCTAAACCGGTTCCGCCAGAATCGCGCGAGCGGCTGCGGTCAACCCGGTAGAACCGCTCGGTCAAGCGGGGAATATGCTCAGCCGAAATGCCGGGCCCGGTGTCTTCCACGGAAAACTCGGCGCCGCCGTCGGGCACACCGCGGAGCCAAACCTTAATGCTGCCGCCGACTGGCGTGTACCGAATGGCATTACTCACCAGATTGCTGGCTGCACTGAATATCTCGCTAGTCGCGCCCAGCAACTGTCCCTGCAACAGGCATTCAAAACTCAAGGACTGCGTGAGTTCAGGCACATCGCTTTGGCTGTGCAGCAGTTGGCGCCCCTCCTGCTCGAGCTGAACCATGAGTTCGGCGGCGCTAATGTGTTCGGCGAAGTCTGGCGGCGGACTGCCTTCGAGATTGGAGAGCGTCAATAAATCGCTGACAAGCACCTGCATACGCCGCGCTTGCACCGACATCATGGCCAGATAACTGTCTCGCTCAGACTGCTGGAGAGGCAGGGTCTGAAGCGTTTCCACAAAACCCGAGAGAACCGTCAAGGGGGTGCGTATTTCGTGCGACACATTGGCTACAAAGTCACGCCGCATGACCTCTGCCCGCTTAAACGCAGTGACATCGCGGGACAGCATCAGCAGACGACCCTCGCCATAAGGGTGCATTTGCAAAGACAACTGCAGCGGATGAGAATTTGTGCTGGCGGGACTCGACACTGCCAACTCGTGGCTAAAGTCACGGGCTGCCCAGTAGGCAACAAATGCTGGATCGCGCAACAAATTGCCCAGGTACTGTTGTAGGTCACGCCGCGCATCAAGCCCAAAATGATTCGCCGCTGTTTGATTCGCCCACTCGATTCGACCCTGGGCATCGAGCAATACAACCCCGTTGGGCGAAGCTTGCAGAGCCGCCACAAAATCATTCAGCCGGGCCACACTGTCTGCGCCAACACGCTCGCGCTGCCGCAACAAACGGCTTACCCGATCTGAAATTTCACCCCAAACACCAAGCTCCACCGGCTGGCCATCGGCTTTACCGCGGCGAAGCCAGCGCAACACCCGCACGCCAAGAAGAGAATCGAAACAAAACCAAATCGACGAGGAGGCAATTACACCAGCCAAGGCACCCATGAGAGGCTGCTGAAAAAACAGCAGAAAGCCCGCCACTGCACCAAGCAGCTGCAACCCAAAAAATTGACATATTCTGGCGATCATGGGCTCAGCATTGAAGCCTCGGTGCGAAGCAGACTGAAACCAACTCAGGCATCTGGTTTGGCGGGCAGGGTTGTGACCGCTTTGCCAGTCAAGCGGTAGCCCGCACCACGTACGGTTTCAATCATTTGGCCGGCTGTGGGCC
The DNA here is from genome assembly GCA_945861195.1 of Rhodoferax sp. OV413. Taxonomy (GTDB): domain Bacteria; phylum Pseudomonadota; class Gammaproteobacteria; order Burkholderiales; family Burkholderiaceae_C; genus Rhodoferax. The sequence goes on along the minus strand of CAMATS010000179.1, from coordinate 1,644 downwards.
CGAGGGATTCACGTAGCCGCTTCACATGAACATCAACCGTGCGCTCTTCAATAAAAACATGGTCGCCCCAGACCTTGTCCAACAATTGTGATCGGCTGTGAACCCGCTCAGCATGGGTCATAAAGTAATTTAGCAGCTTGAACTCTGTGGGGCCGAGCTTCAACAGTTGCTCCGCAAATGTCACTCGGTAGGTCGAAGCATCCAGCGACAAGCCACCGATGGTCACCAAACCGCCAACCTGCTCAGGCGCTCGTCGCCGCAAAACTGCGCGCACACGGGCCAAAAGTTCTTTGGTGGAAAAAGGTTTGGCGATGTAATCATCGGCACCAGCGTCCAAACCGGCGACCCGGTCAATTTCATCACCCCGTGCGGTCAGCATGATGATCGGTACGGCCTTGGTTCGGGGACTGGCCCGCCAGCGCTTGGCCAAACTCAGACCGCTCTCGCCAGGCAGCATCCAGTCCAGCAGTATCACATCCGGCAAGACCGCATCGAGCTCACATTGCGCGGTCGCACTGTCCATTGCCCAAACTGGCCTGAAACCATTGTGACGTAAATTGACCGCAATCAGCTCGGCTATAGCTGGCTCGTCTTCGACAATCAGGACCCCTGGCAGCTGCCTCATTTGACGACCGACTCGATTTGTTCCATCGAGGTATGACGCACGTCAGCGCCCTTCACAACATAAATGATGAACTCGGCGATGTTTTTCGAGTGGTCCCCGATGCGCTCTATCGACTTGGCCAAAAATAGTAAATCCAAGCTCGGCGAAATCATCCGCGGGTCTTCCATCATGTATGTGATCAGCTTTCGCACGAAACCATCAAACTCCTGGTCAATCAGGTCGTCTTCCTTCAAGATAGACAAGGCTGCCTGGACGTCAAGGCGCGCAAAGGCGTCCAGGGCCTTGTGCAGCAGTCCCGAGGCTAAGTCTGATGCCACTCTCAATTCAAGCGAAGGCAGGGATCTCGGCGCACCACTGCCAATGATGGAGCGCACCATGCGGGCAATTTTTTCGGCCTCGTCGCCCACGCGCTCCAGGTTTGCGGTGGTTTTAGAGATGGCAATCAGCAGCCTTAGATCCCGTGCTGTGGGCTGGCGGCGCGCAATGATGCTGGAGAGCTCACGGTCTATATCCATCTCCATGGCATTGACTCTTGCCTCTGCGGCTGTGACCTGGTTTGCGACCTCAACGCTAAACTTGGATAGCGCATAGATAGCTTGGCGAATCTGTGATTCAACCAAGCCGCCAAGTTCCATGACCCGGCTTGATACAGCGCTGAGCTCGGCGTCAAACTGGGTGGAGAGGTGTTTGTCAGGCATGTGGTGTCCTTATCCGAAACGACCGGTGATGTAGTCTTCAGTTTCTTTACGGTTTGGCTTGAAGAAAATTTGCTCGGTAGCGCCAAACTCTACCAAATCCCCAAGGTACATGTAGGCGGTGTAATCGCTGCAGCGAGCCGCCTGCTGCATGTTGTGGGTCACGATCACGACGGTGTAATCGTTCTTGAGCTCGGTAATCAGCTCCTCAATTTTTGCCGTCGAGATGGGGTCGAGTGCAGAGCAGGGTTCGTCAAGCAAGAGAACTTCGGGTTTGATCGCAATACCCCGAGCGATACACAAGCGCTGTTGCTGCCCGCCAGA
>CAMATS010000178.1 GCA_945861195.1 Rhodoferax sp. OV413 | reverse complement strand
CCACCATGAACTCGCGCATACCACTGATAGCCTTGCTGCGCGCCGTGAAGCGCTGGCGGGTGGTCTCGTCCATCATCAAGTCGACATAGCGCTGGCGGTACTTGACCTCCTGGTCGGCAATGCCATGGAACTTGTCTGGCATCGGACGCAGGCTTTTGGTCAGCAGGCGCACCTGGGTGGCGTGGATTGAGAGCTCGCCGGTTTTGGTTTTGAACACCCGGCCAACGGCTGCCACGATGTCGCCCAGGTCCCAGTGCTTGAAGCTGGCATACACCGCATCGCCCACGTCCTCGCCCTTGACATAGATCTGGATGCGCCCGGTGCTGTCTTGCAGCGTGCAGAAGCTGGCCTTTCCCATGACCCGTTTGAGCATCATGCGCCCGGCTACCTTGGCCAGGCTGCCCTGGGCCAGCAGATCCTCGCTGGTCTGGCCGCCATGGGCTGCAAAGAGAGCCTCGGCGCGGTCGGCGGGTTTGAAATCATTGGGAAATGCCACCCCCGCGCCCTGCGCTTGCAGCTCGCGCAGCGCCCTGAGCTTCTCCCGGCGCTCCAGCATCAACTGGTTTTCATCTTCTGGGGCGATGGCGGTGTTCGGGTCAGACAGGGGGGTGAGGTTCATGGGGGATTAAACCGTTGTGGTTGTTTGGGTATCAGGCAAACAAGCTGGGCTGCAGGCGTTCGGGCAGAGCAGGGCTTGGCCGCCGGGCAGGCGCTGTCAAAAGCCTTGATTTTAAGTGCCGCCGGTCGTGCCGCCGGCCCGCCTCTGAGGCGCTGCCTCGCTATGATGCGCACAATCTTACGGTGCCGACCATGTTTTATCAGATCGCTTCTCTGCTGCTCGACGTTCTTGGTGGTGTGCTCGGCGGCGCTTGCCTGCTGCGTTTGTACATGCAGCAGCAGCGAATTCCGATGTCGGCGCGCTCTGGAAATCCGTTCGGCCGGCTGGTGTTCGCCCTCACGGATTGGCTGGTGCTGCCGCTGCGTCGTTTGTTGCCTGCCATAGGCACTTGGGACAGTGCGAGTTTGTTGGCCGCCTACCTGCTGCAGCTGGCCCAGTTTGTGGTGTTATGGCTGCTCAGTGGCGCTGCCGGCGGCTTGGTGACCGTGCCTATTTTGGCGGGTTTTGGCCTGGCTCGCCTGGCCGTTTCCGGCTTGACTGGCCTGCTGATTGTCTACGCTGTATTGTCTTGGATGCAGACGGGTTCGGTGGTGGCTGATGTGGTGCAGCGCCTGTGCGCACCGCCGCTGGCCCCGATTCGCCGCCTGCTGCCACTCGTCGGTGGTGTGGACTTGTCACCCCTGGCGCTGCTGGTGCTGCTGCAGGTGGTGGCTATTGTGTTGGGCCATGTGCAAGGCCTGGTGCTTTTAATGACCTGATCAGCTCACGGCATCAGCTGGCTGGCTTTGCAGCATCGCCAGCGCACTCGCCAAGGTTTTGCGCAATTCACGGCGGTCGCAAATGAAGTCCACCGCCCCTTTGGTTTGTAAAAACTCAGCCCGCTGGAAACCCTCCGGCAGAGTCACCCGCACGGTGGACTCAATCACCCTCGGGCCGGCAAAGCCGATCAGGGCCTTGGGCTCGGCCACCACCATATCACCCAAAAAAGCAAAGCCAGCGCTAACCCCGCCCATGGTCGGATCGGTCAGCACACTGATGTAGGGCAGTCGTTTTTTGGCCAGGCGTGTCAAAGATGCATTGGTCTTGGCCATTTGCATCAGGCTCAACAAGCCCTCTTGCATGCGCGCACCGCCGGTTGATGTGAAGCAGATAAAAGGCACTTTTTGCTCAATCGCTGCATGCACGCCGCGCACAAAGCGCTCGCCAACCACCGAACCCATGCTGCCGCCCATGAACTCAAATTCAAAGCAGGCCGCAACCACGCCGATACCCATCACCGCGCCGCCCATGACCACCATGGCATCGGTTTCTCCGGTGTTTTCGAGCGCCTCCTTAAGCCGATCCGGGTACTTTCGGCTGTCTTTGAATTTAAGGGCATCGATGGGCAGCACTTCCTGTCCGATTTCGTAGCGCCCCTCGGCATCCAGAAATCCGTCAAGCCGTGCCCGTGCCCGAATTCGATGGTGATGACTGCAGCTTGGGCAGACATTTTGGTTTTGTTCAAGGTCGGTCTTGTAAAGCACCGTGTCGCAACTGGGGCATTTGATCCAGAGGCCCTCCGGAATGGTGCGCCGCTCGGCCGGGTCCGTGTGCTGGATTTTCGGGGGCAGCAGTTTTTCGAGCCAACTCATGGGCGTACTCCGCAGTTGAGAATCAATTATGAGTCTAAGGCGATTCGGATATCGCTCAGAAATGCTTGTGCAACAGCGGCCACTTGTTGGCGCGGCTGCTCATCGAGCAATTGGATGATGCGGCTGCCGATCACCACCGCATCGGCAACCCGGCTGATGGCCCGGGCGGTGGCGGCATCTCGGATGCCAAAGCCCACACCCACCGGCACGCTGACAAACTGGCGAATCCGCGGCAGCATGGCCTCAACCGAGGCGGTGTCAAGCGTTCCGGCGCCAGTGACGCCCTTGAGCGACACATAGTACACATAGCCACTTGCCACCTGGGCAACCTGCTGTATGCGGGCATCGGTGCTGGTGGGGGCCAAAAGAAATATCAGGTCCAGCCCGTGGCGCTTGAGTTCTGCAGCGAAGCCCTCGCACTCTTCCGGGGGATAGTCAACCACCAGCACGCCGTCGACACCGGCCGAAGCGGCGTCCCGCACAAAGGCACTTTGCCCGTCGTGCTGGTCATGCTTTTGGTTATAGCGCTCCACCGGGTTGGCATAGCCCATCAGTACCACCGGAGTGTGATCATCGTTTGTGCGGAAAGCCCGAACCATGGCCAACACCTGCACCATGCCGATGCCCAGGGCCAGGGCTCGGTCGCCGGCTTTTTGGATCACCGGGCCATCGGCGCTGGGGTCAGAAAAGGGCACACCCAGCTCAATGATGTCGGCCCCACCAGCCACCATCGCATGCATCAGCTCGGGCGTGATGTCGGCGAAGGGATAGCCGGCGGTGACATAGGGGATCAGGGCCTTGCGCCCTTGGCTTTTCAGGGCCGCAAGGGCCGTGCCAATGCGACTCATGCTGCCACGCCCACCGGCCTGGAGATGACGATTTTGTGCTCGGTTGCGCCCTTCACCAACTGCCCCTGGCAACTTGGGCGGCAGTAAAAATCGCCTTCACTGAGATCGGCCACGGTGCCGATGTCCTTGTCGCCGCGGCCCGACAGGTTGACCAGGATTGACTGGTCGGGGCGCATGGTTTTGGCTAATTGCATGGCGTACGCGACGGCGTGGCTCGATTCCAGAGCCGGGATGATGCCCTCGGTGCGGCACAGATGGTGGAAGGCCGCCAGCGCCTCGGTATCAGTGATACCAACATACTCCGCCCGCCCAATGTCTTTGAGGAAGGCATGCTCGGGGCCGACGCCGGGATAGTCCAGTCCAGCGCTGATGCTGTGGGTCTCGGTGACCTGACCGTTGTCGTCTTGCAGCACATAGGTGCGGTTGCCGTGCAGCACGCCCGGGCTGCCGCGCTGCAGCGAGGCCGAGTGGCGGCCCGAGTCGATGCCTTCACCGGCTGCCTCCACACCAATCAAGCGGGTGGCCTCATGGGCGATGTAGGGATGAAATATTCCCATGGCATTGCTGCCGCCGCCCACGCAGGCCAGCACGGCATCGGGTTGCGGTCGGCTGCAGCCCTGCCGGGCCAGCATATCGGGCATTTGCATCAGGCACTCCTGCCCAATAACACTTTGAAAATCGCGCACCATCATGGGGTAGGGGTGGGGCCCGGCCACCGTGCCTATGATGTAGAAGGTGTCATCGACATTGGCGACCCAATCACGCATGGCCTCATTGAGCGCGTCTTTGAGGGTTTTGCTGCCACTCTCCACCGGTACCACGGTGGCGCCCAGCAGTTTCATGCGGTAGACATTGGGGCTTTGGCGCTTGATGTCCTCGCTGCCCATGTAGACCACGCAGGCCAGTCCGTAGCGCGCGCAGATGGTGGCAGTAGCCACCCCGTGTTGGCCGGCGCCGGTCTCGGCAATCACCCGTGGTTTGCCCATTCGCTTGGCCAGCATGGCCTGGCCAATGGTGTTGTTGATCTTGTGGGCGCCGGTGTGGTTGAGGTCCTCGCGTTTGAGGAAAATTTGCGCGCCACCCTGCTCCAGGCTCAGGCGCTGCGCATGGTAAATCGGCGAGGGGCGGCCGACAAAGTGGGCCAACTCATACTTGAATTCGGCCATGAAGGCCGGGTCATGCTGGTAGCGTGCATAGGCTGCTTTGAGCTCGCTGATGGCATGCGTGAGGGTTTCTGAGACGAAGGAGCCGCCATAATTTCCGAAATGGCCTGTCGGGTCAGGTTGGTGGTAGTCAAACATCGGTGTGCTTTGCAAAATATTGATCGGCGGCCCGAACGGCCGTGACAAACTGCTTGATTTTTTGGGGATCTTTGAGACCCTGGTGGCCGGGGCCAGACAGTTCGACCCCGGAACTCACATCAACAGCCAGCGACAAGCAGCGTGGCCGCAATTGCAGAATGCCGTCGGCCACGTTTGCAGCAGTGAGTCCACCACTCAAGACGAGGTGAGCGTTGACGTTTGGAGGCAGCAGTGACCAATTGAATGTTTGCCCGCCACCACCGTAGCCGTCCACATGGGCGTCGAGCAGAATGGCTTGGGCGTTTTGATAATCTAAAGCATATTTTACGAGATCAAAGTTTGCGGCCGCAGCACCCATGGGAATTCTGGCTGCGCGCAAGAAGGCGCGTCCGTCCGGCTTCGTTGCCAGCAGGCAATCGGCTGGGGACTCATCGCCATGGAACTGTACGCAGGCGCCGGCCACCAAGTCGCAGGCCGACCTTATTTTTTCGGCAGCTTCGTTGACGAACAGCAGCAGGGGCGTGACAAACGGCGGCAGGCGACGAGCCAGTGCAGCGGCTCTTTGCGCCGTGACGAAACGCGGGCTTTTGGCATACAGAACAAAGCCAATGGCGTCAGCCCCAGCAGCCACAGCAGCGTCTACATCCTGCTCACGGGTGAGCCCGCAGATTTTGATGCGGGTCCGCTCCGCTGGCAGACGTGTTGGCAAACTTGGACTCGTACCAAGGGCAGGGGCAGACGTGAGGCTCATGGGAGCATGTCGAAGGCGGGCGTACGCTCGGGCAGGCCCCAGTGCTCAGCATAGCGTGGCCCGACAAAATACAGCCCATCTGGCGGGAAAGTTGGCGCCGCGGTCCGCCGGTTGCGGGCCTTGAGCAGCTCTGCCATCCAAGCGGGCTCTTGCTTGTGCTGCCCAACGGCGACCAGGCAGCCCATGATGTTGCGAATCATGTGGTGCAAAAATGCGTTAGCCTCAAAGTCGAAGCGCCAACAGTGCCCGCGCCGCGAGATGTCGAGCCGGTGCAAATGCTTCACTGGCGACAAGGCCTGACAGGCTGCGGCTCGAAACGAGCTGAAGTCGTGCTGGCCCAGCAAACTGGCCGCCGCCGACTGCATTGCTGATTGGTCAAGCGGGCGAAATGCCCAGCCGATTCGGCCTGCAGCAATGCTTGGCCGCACAGCAGACTCCAGCAAAACATAGGTGTAGCG
>CAMATS010000177.1 GCA_945861195.1 Rhodoferax sp. OV413 | reverse complement strand
GCTGCGGTAGACCAGCAAGACAACCAGTTTCAGCTGAGCCACAGTCAGGCCGTTGGCGCCCACGGCGACCGCCTGGTCAATCACCAGTTCACGCAGGCGCATAGGCAGGGCGCCCATGCATTCCAGCCGGTGGATGAAACCCATGCTGTCTACGCCGAGTCGGTGCTGTTCGCGGCGGGTGTAGGCCCGCAGCCCGGTGGCTGGCAGCGCTGCGCCGCTCGCCGCCAGGGCCGCTAAACCAGGGCTTGGGGCCGCCTCGCAGCTGCTTGCCAGGTTCAGGCCGCGCAGCCACTGCAGTGCGTCGGCCACCTCGTCGGCGCCGAAACCAGCCGCGTTGAGCTGTTGCCCCAAGCTGGCCAGTTCAGGGCTGGCCTGGTCTTGCCAAAAGTGATTGCAAACAAAGTTCAGTGCTTCAAACATGGCGCCAATGTAGCGCCTTCGTATCGGTTACAAAGCCCACAATAAAGGGACAAATCAGAACTGCCCCGCTGCGCCCGCTCAATTCCGGTGGATGCGCTGAAACAGGCCGCCTGGCAGGCGGGCCACCCGTCCGTCGAGCTCAAGCAGCATGAGCCGGGTTTGCAGTTGTGCCGCATCCAGGCCGCAGCGGCTGTGCAGGGTGTCGAGCCCGACCGGCTCAAAGCCTAGCGCTTCGAGTACCTCGTCTGCGGGCTCAAACAGGTCGTCCGTACCCGGGGGTTGGGGCTGCGGGCGGCTTTTGTCAGCAGCAAATCCACTGCCGGCGTCCAGCCGCATTTCTTCAAGCACATCCTGGGCAGACTCCACCAGCTTGGCCCCCTGTTTGATCAGGGCATGGCAGCCGCGGGCCTGGGTGGCGTGGATGGAGCCCGGAATTGCGAACACCTCCTTGCCCTGCTCGGCGGCCAGTCTGGCGGTGATCAGCGAGCCCGACTTGAGCGCCGCCTCCACCACCAGCGTGCCCTGCGCCAGGCCGGCAATCAGGCGGTTGCGCCTGGGGAAGTTGGCCGCCAGCGGGGGCGTACCCAAGTGGTACTCGCTGATCAGCAGGCCGTGGCGGGCGATGCGGCGCGCCAGGTCAAGGTGATTTTTCGGGTAGACCCGGTCCAGCCCGGTGCCCACCACTGCCACCGTGGCGAGCCGCTTGGAGCCTGGCTCCAGGCTTTGCAAAGCGCCCTCGTGCGCGGCAGCATCGACGCCCCGGGCCAGGCCAGAAACAATGGTGGCACCGGCGGCGCCCAGCGCCCGGGCAAAGTCCTGCGCATTGATGGCGCCCTGTACGGTGGGGTTGCGGCTGCCCACAATCGCCAGGCTGTGGTCATGGTCAAAGGTGATTGAATCGGTGGCCGCTTCTGGCCCGTCGGGCTGGGTCGGCTCGCTCGGCGGGAAGCGGCCGGTGCCCAGCAGGTAGAGCATCAGCGGCGGGTCGGGCAGGCGCAGCAGGCACTGCGGGTAGCAGGGGTCGCCCAGTGGCAGCACCTGCGCTTGCACGCCATCCGGTCGTACGGCCTGCAGCCAATCAAGGGTTAGCCCGAGCAGCTCTGCGAGCTCGGCCGGTTCGCGCAGCAGCGCAGCGCTTTGAGTCTCGCTGACCACTTCGCGCAGCGCCGAGTTGCTTTGCCCGAACACCTGCTCGGGCAGCCCGAATGCAGCCAACAGTTTGAGGCCGCTCTCCAAGCCCACCCCGGGCGTCAGTGTGAGACGCAGCCAGCCAGCGAGTTCGGCGCTTTCCAACGGGCCCCCTCAGCGCTGACTGACCAGCCGATCACCCACCTGCAGGGCGTCGCTTGATTCGAGGACCAGCGCATAGGAGAGCTGATCAAAGGGCCGCAGCACCATCAGCAGCCCCTTGGGCTCGGCGGGCAGGGCCAGCGGCAGTCGGGCGACGTTGGTCCTGTCGTCCAGGCGCCGCCCATCGGCCACCACGCTGAGCAGGTGGCCGCTGTCCAGACCGTCAAGCCTGCCGCGGTTGATCACCACCACCTGCTGCTGGGCTGCCTTGGTCAGCGGCCCACCGTAAACCGAGACGATGAGGGCCTGCACCGCCAGCCCGGATGCGCGTGGCAGGTAAGGCTGGGGCAGGGCCCCTAAAGGCTCGGGCATCAGCAGGTCGCCGACCCGAATTTCTTCTCGCGCAGACACGATGTCAAGACTGGCCGGGGTGAGGGGCTGCACAGACTGGCTCTCAGGGCCCGCGCTGCCATGCGCTGATTCGCTGCGCAGCAAGCGGGCCCGCCCTATGGTTTGCGCTTCATAGCCCAGCAGGGCGCCGCTGATTGGGTCTCTCAGGGCTGTTGCCTGGCGCAATACCTGAAAAACCTGTGGCTGACCGCCCGGGTCGTCAAGCAGGGGTGCGCCCGCTGGGCCCAGGGCGTAGACGCGGTCGCCGCGGCCGAGCAGCACCCGGCCATCCTGGCTCGCCACGATGCGTGCGATCGCCGGCAAAGCGTCTGGCGCCAGCACCATGGGCTCTGCCAGAAAGGCGTCGATCTGGCTGTGGTTGAGGGGTGTTGGCGCGGCTTCTGGCAGCCTGTCGTAACGGATACGTGGCGAGAGCCGAAGCGCCGGGCTCACCGGCTCAGTGCTGCAGCAGCCCTGTGCCCACAGGGGCGCTGCGAGCGCCAGCAGCACACTTGCAGCCAGGGCCGGTGCCCAAGCGCTGTGCGGGCCGGGTGTGGGCTTGCTCACTTTAAAATCCGAGGCTGCTGCATGGTGCACGGTGCATGGTTGGATGGCTTCGAGTCTCGCATGATTTTGCGTGTCCGTGCTGCGCCAGTTGATGCCTCTGAACCGCCCGCAGCCCGGAGCGCCGATGGAAATTGGCGAAAATACCCGCATTCTTCAAGTCAAGCCATGGCCCTGTTACCCATACTCTGTTTTCCTGATCCGCGTCTGTACACCGTGGCCAAGCCAGTGGCAGCGGTAGATGCGCGCATTCGTGCCCTGTGCCGGGACATGACCGAGACCATGTACGAGGCCAAGGGCATTGGCCTGGCCGCCACCCAGGTTGATGTGCACGAGTGTCTGATCGTGATCGATGTGTCCGACAAGCGCGACCAAGCGCTGGTGTTGATCAACCCGGAACTGGTCTGGCGCAGTCCCGAGCGCCACCTCAATGAAGAGGGATGTTTGTCGGTGCCTGGTATCTACGACGGCGTTGAGCGCTTTGATGCGGTGCGGGTGCGTGCCTGTGATGCCACCGGGCAGCTGCGCACCATTGAGGCCACGGGCCTGCTGTCGGTCTGCATCCAGCATGAAATGGACCATTTGCTGGGCCGGGTGTTTGTGGAATACCTCTCGCCACTCAAGCGCAATCGCATCAAGACCAAAATGCTCAAGGCCCAGCGCGAGGCCGAGCGTTGAGGCTGATTTTTGCTGGCACGCCCGAATTTGCCCGCGTGGCATTGGCGCAGTTGCAGCAGGCTGGTTTCGAGATTGCGCTGGTGCTCACCCAGCCCGACCGCCCGGCCGGCCGCGGCCTCAAGCTGCAGCCTTCTGCGGTCAAACAGCAGGCCGAGTTGCATGGGCTGGCAGTGGCACAACCCCGCAGTTTGCGCCTGGACGGCCGCTACCCGCAAGACGCCCTGGCCGCCCAGACCGCCATCCAAGCAGTGCAGGCCGATGCCGTGGTGGTGGCGGCCTATGGCCTCATGCTGCCCCCATGGTTGCTCGAGGCCACCCGTTGGGGCTGCCTGAATATCCATGCGTCTTTGCTGCCGCGCTGGCGCGGGGCGGCGCCGATACACCGGGCGATTGAGGCCGGCGATTCACAAACCGGTGTGACCATCATGCAAATGGACGCGGGCCTAGACACCGGCGCCCTGTTGCTGGCCCAGGCCCTGCCAATTGCTGCGAGCGACACCACCGGCTCGCTGCATGACCGCTTGGCTGCGTTGGGCGCCAAGCTGATGGTGCAAGTCTTGCAGCGCTTGCCCGCAGGCGAGCTCAGGGCCGTGGCCCAAGCCGAAGAGGGCCTGTGCTATGCCCGCAAAGTCGATAAAGACGAGGCCTGGATAGACTGGGGGGCTGGCGCTCAGCAAGTGGTGCGTCGTATCCACGCCTTCAACCCGGCGCCTGGTGCATGCAGCATGCTGCAAGGCGAGGCCATCAAAATCTGGCAGGCAGAGGTGGTAGCCGTTGCGCCGCCCAGCGGGGTCGAAGACGGCTTGATTCTGCGTGCGGACCAGGCCGGTGTACAGGTGGCCGCGGGCCCATTGGTGGTCAACATCACCGAGTTGCAGCGCCCCGGCGGCAGGCGCCTGGCAGCGTCCGAATTCCAGCGCGGTTTTGCCCTTCTGCCGCAGGCAACTTTCAGGATGCGCACGCGGCCATGATGCAGATCCGGCAACTCTGGCGCCACCCCGACTTTCGTGTCGGCGCCATGGACCTCATGCCCGCAGCCCCCGGCATTGCCGCTTGGGGCCTGATGACCGGCGTGGCCATGGTGCAGTCTGGCCTGAGCAGCATCGAGGCCCTGCTGATGAGCCTGATTGTGTTCTCCGGCGGCGCTCAACTCGCCGCTGTGCCCCTGCTACTGGCCGGCGCGCCCATGTGGGTAATCCTGGCCACCGCGGCCTGCGTCAATTTGCGCTTTGTGGTGTTCAGTGCCCACCTGCGGCCCTTCTTGATGCACCTGCCCCTGCTTGAGCGAGTGGTGAGCGGCTATTTCACCGCCGACCTCACCTATGTGATGTTCATCAAGCGTTACCCAAACACCAGCACCGAGGCGGCGCAGCAGCAGGCGCAGCAGGCCTACCTGAGCGGCAACTGCCTGGTCAATTGGTTCAGTTGGGTGAGCTTTAGCCTGCTTGGGGTGGCCCTGGCGAATGTGGTGCCGGCGCGCTGGGGCTTGGGCTTTGCCGGACCGCTTGCCTTGCTGGCTATTTTGTGTTCGCTCGCCTCGAGCCGGTTGCGCTGGCTTGCTGTCTGCGCGGCCGGGCTTGCTGCGGTGCTGGCCTATGCCCTGCCGCTCAAGCTCAACATCCTGCTGGCCATTGCGGTGGCGGTGCTGCTGTGCATGGCCCTGGAAAACAAATCGTGGGCCAAGGCCTCAAAACCATGAACGACAGCACCGACGCCTGGACCCTGCTCACCATTGCCTGTATGGCAGGCATCACGGTGCTGACCCGCTCTTTTTTCTACATCTCCAGCAAGCCCTGGCAACTGCCGGGCTGGGCACAGCGTGCTCTGCAGTACGCGCCGATTGCCGCGCTCGCCGCAGTCGTGGTGCCCGAACTGCTGATGACCCAGGGGCAGTTGATTGGCAGCTGGCAGGATGCCCGGATCTATGCAGTAGCGAGCGGCCTGGCCTGGTTTGCCTGGCGCCGTGGCTCCGGGCACGCGGTGTTGGGCACCATTGTGGCGGGCATGGCGGTGTACCTGCCTCTGCATATTGGTCTGGGCTGGTGAGCAGCGCAAAAGCATTTCTAAAATCCGGCGTCTTACCGCTATTCCTGAGGGTGTTATGAAAGTCATCCGTTTTGCCGATCTGTGCGCCCAAGGGCGGGTCGCCGGGCAGCGTGTTTTTATCCGTGCCGACCTCAATGTGCCGCAAGATGCGCAGGGCGCCATCACCGAAGACACCCGCATCCGGGCCTCGCTGCCCTGTATCCGTCTGGCGCTTGAGGCTGGCGCTGCGG
>CAMATS010000176.1 GCA_945861195.1 Rhodoferax sp. OV413 | reverse complement strand
GCTGCTGTCAGCAAAGCCCGGCCCACACCCGCCCGTCTCAGCAAGCCGGTGGCCAAGCCGGCGCTTAAAAACACCGGCACGAAGCCGTCCAAGACCCAGCCCAAAGCGCCGGTAAAACCGGCGCCTAAAGCCGCCACCAAACCCTCGGTGCAGGCGACAAAAAAACCAACAGCCAAACCACTTGCAAAGCCAGCCGTCAAAGTTGTCGCCAAGCCCGTCGCTAAGCCCGCCGCTAAGCCTGTAGCTAAGCCTGTAGCTAAGCCTGTCGCCAAACCGGTGCCCAAAGCCGTCAAAAACTTAGCTGCCTCAGCCAAGGCCAAGGTTCCGGCGCGCCCAGCTGCCGCGGTGCCGGCCAAGCAGACACCGGCAAAACCCGATCTATCAGACAAAAAATCAAAAGCCTCTCCTGCCAAACCTGCTGTCAAAACCCATGTCAAGGAATCCGTGAATAAGAAAGCTGTAGAAAAACCGTCTGCCAAGCCGGCCCCACCCCTTAAAACCAGTGTGGCGCCAGTCACGCTGGCGGTAGCGCCGGTGCCGGTCGCAGGGCTTGCAGTGCCACTGCGCGCCGGGCGCCCGTCTTCGCGTTTGGCGCAGCTCACCGTGCCTTCCATGGCCCAGTCGGTGGCCTCTACCGCGGCCAAGTCGAGTTACAGCCAAAGTGTGCCCGCGCCGCTGATTGTTCCGCCGCTGGCCTCGGCGGTCAAAAAAGACCCTAAGCTGGCCAACAACTGGAAGACCAAGGCGCTGGCCGAACTCACCCCGGCCGAGCTGCTTGCCATGCCCGACAGCGAGTACATGAACGAAGTGCAACTGGCCTACTTTCGGCACAAGCTGGTGCTGCTCAAGCAAAATATCTTCAGCAATGCGGTGGATACCACCGAGCATTTGCGTGAAGACACCTTGGTGGTGCCCGACCCGGCTGACCGCGCCACCATCGAAGAGGAGCATGCGCTGGAGCTCAGAACCCGAGACCGGGAGCGCAAGCTGCTCAAAAAAATCGAACAGTCCATCGCGCGCATTGAATCTGGCGACTACGGCTTCTGTGACGAGACCGGCGAATCAATAGGTGTTGGCCGGCTGCTCGCGCGACCCACTGCAACCCTCTCGCTCGAAGCGCAGCAGCGGCGTGAACTCAAGCAAAAAATGTTCGGTGACTAAGCAGGGGTCAATCTCAGAGCAGCATGGAACAATTTCACGGCACCACCATCATCAGCGTGCGGCGCCAGACGCCAGAGGGGCCGCAGGTGGCGATCGGCGGCGACGGACAGGTCACCCTGGGAAATATCGTCATCAAAGGCACCGCGCGCAAGGTGCGCCGGCTCTACCACGGCCGGGTGCTGGCCGGTTTTGCTGGCGCCACGGCCGATGCCTTCACGCTGTTTGAGCGCTTCGAGGCCAAACTGGAAAAACATCAAGGCCATTTGGCACGAGCCGCCATTGAACTCACCAAAGATTGGCGTACCGACCGGGTGCTGCGCCGCCTGGAGGCGATGCTGGCGGTGGCCGACCGGGACGCCTCGCTGATCATCACCGGTAACGGCGATGTGCTGGAGCCCGAGCATGGTGTGGTGGCGATTGGCTCGGGTGGCGCCTATGCGCAGGCGGCCGCGCTGGCCCTGCTCAACCACACCGAGCTCTCGGCTGCTGACATCGTCGCCCGCTCGCTCGAGATCGCGGGCGAGTTGTGCATCTACACCAACATGAACCACAGCATTGAGACCCTGCCATGACCCCGCAAGAAATTGTGGCCGAACTCGATCGGCATATCGTGGGTCAGCAACAGGCCAAACGGGCGGTTGCCATTGCCCTGCGCAATCGCTGGCGGCGCCAGCAGGTTGAGCCCGGGCTGCGTGTCGAGATCACGCCAAAAAACATTCTCATGATCGGCCCCACCGGCGTTGGCAAGACCGAGATCGCGCGCCGCCTGGCCCGCCTGGCCGATGCGCCCTTCATCAAAGTAGAGGCCACCAAGTTCACCGAGGTGGGTTATGTGGGCAAGGATGTTGATGCCATCATTCGCGACCTCGCCGACATTGCGGTCAAGCAAACCCGCAGCGCCGAGATGCTCAAGGTGCGCGCGCGGGCCATGGATGCGGCCGAAGACCGGGTGCTCGACATCCTGGTGCCGCCATCCCGCTCCGAATCAGGCCCGCCAGCGCCGGGCGAGGCGCAAAGCAGTACGCGCCAGAGCTTTCGGAAAAAACTCCGCGAGGGCCAACTCGCAGAGCGCAGCATCGAGGTCGATGTGGCGCGCCCGCCGCCTGCCCTGGAGGTGATGGGCCCGGCCGGTATGGAAGAGATGACCGAGCAACTGCGCGGCCTGTTTGGCCAGATGGGACAGGGCAAGCGCCAGACCCGCAAAATGCTGATCGGCGAGGCACTCAAGGTCCTGGCGGACGAAGAGGCGGCCAAATTTGTCAATGAAGACGATATTCGTTCCCAGGCGCTAGAGATGCTCGAACAAAACGGCATTGTCTTCATCGATGAGATCGACAAGGTCACCTCGCGCAGCGAGGGGCAGGGTGCCGACGTGTCGCGACAAGGTGTGCAGCGCGATCTGTTGCCACTGGTGGAGGGCACCACTGTGTCAACCAAGTACGGCATGGTCAAGACCGACCATATCCTGTTCATTGCCTCTGGCGCTTTTCACCTGAGCAAGCCCAGCGATCTGATCCCTGAATTGCAGGGTCGCTTCCCGATCCGGGTTGAGCTGCAATCGCTGTCGGTGCAGGACTTTGTGGCCATCCTGACCCAAACCCAGGCCTCCCTGGTGCGGCAATACCAGGCGCTGCTGGCGACCGAGCAGGTGCACATCGAGTTTTTGCCGGAGGGCATAGACCGGCTCGCGCAAATTGCTTTTGATGTCAATGAGCGCACCGAAAACATAGGCGCCCGCCGCCTCTCCACGGTGATGGAGCGCCTGCTCGACGAGGTCAGTTTCCAAGCCACAAGCCTGGCCGGGCAAACTGTGCGGGTGGACGCCGCCTATGTTGACGCCCGGTTGGGCGAACTCAGTCGCAACGAAGACCTGTCGCGCTATATTTTGTAAGACAAGGCCCCCGCCACGGGCGCCCCCTGGTTTGGGTCTGACCTCAAGACCCAACATTTGAAATATCTTGTAAATAGTTAATTTACAAGGCTAATCTTATTTTTCTGGCCCAAATATCGGGCCAAAGTCATTTTTCTGCTCGAAAAATACTTAGGGCAAACCGAGGGTAATTTGTCATTTTTAGCGTTATTTGCTGATACAGTGCAAAAAAGTGCAATTAAGTGGTGAAAAGTGCTCTCGTGCTTTTCCTTGCTTGCGCTTCCATCAAGAGCAGGTGCATTGTCGTGTTTCAAGGTGCTTCATCGCTGAGTCTGGATGCCAAGGGGCGACTGTCGGTGCCCACGCGGCACCGCGAGATCCTGAGCGCAACTGCGGCCGGGCAACTCACACTGACCAAACACCCGCACGGCTGCTTGATGGTGTTTCCCCGACCCGAATGGGAAAAATTTCGCGAGCGCATCGCAGCGCTGCCCATGTCGGCGCAGTGGTGGAAACGGATTTTTTTGGGCAATGCCATGGATGTCGACATGGACGGCACCGGGCGGGTGCTGGTTTCACCCGAGCTGCGAGAGGCCGCCGGCATCACCCGCGACACCATGCTGCTGGGCATGGGCAACCACTTTGAATTGTGGGACAAAAGCAGCTACGAGGCGCAGGAGGCGCAAGCGATGCTGGGCACCATGCCTGACGTCTTCAAAGATTTTTCTTTTTGAAGGCTGGCGGTGAACACAGCATGGCAACACACCAGTGTTTTGTTGGATGAGGCGGTGGAGGCACTTCTGCACCAGCCGCAACCTGCCCCCGCTGTCGCGGCAGCAGCCACCTATGTCGACGCCACCTTTGGGCGCGGCGGGCATACCCGGCGTATTCTGGCCCGGCTGGGGCCGCAGGACCGCCTGATCGCCTTTGACAAAGACCCCGAGGCACTGGCGGCCGCGGCGAGCATTTCGGATGCGCGTTTCTCGATTCGGCACCAGGGCTTTGCCCGGCTGGCTGAGCTGGCCCCGGCCAGCGTGGCCGGCCTGCTGATGGACCTGGGCATCAGCTCACCGCAAATCGACAACCCTGCGCGGGGCTTTAGTTTTCGCTTCGACGGGCCGCTGGACATGCGCATGGACACCACGCGCGGCCAAAGTGTGGCGCAGTGGTTGGCGCTGGCCGAAACCGACAACATCGCGCAGGTCATCCGTGACTACGGCGAGGAGCGCTTTGCTGGCCCGATTGCCCGGGCGATCGTGGCGCGCCGCCAGTCCCGCGGCCCTTTGACCAGCACCAGCGAACTGGCCCAAATCGTGGCAGAGGCGGTGAAAACCCGCGAGCCCGGGCAGAACCCGGCAACCCGCACCTTTCAGGCTTTGCGAATTTTCATCAACGGAGAACTCGACGAGTTGCAGCAAGCCTTGGCCGCTTGTCTGGATGTTCTGGCACCCGGTGCCCGGCTGGTCGTGATCAGCTTTCACTCCCTGGAGGACCGCATCGTCAAGCAGTTCATTGCCAGGCATGCCAGCGATCCCTTTGATCGCCGTGCCCCGTATGCGCCGGCCCGTGCGATGCGGCTCAAGGCGATTTGCCGCAGCAAACCAGGCGCCGCCGAGCTCGCCGCCAACCCCCGGGCCCGCAGCGCCATCATGCGGGTAGCCCAAAGGACCTCGGCGTGAGGGGCCTGGCATGACCCGCCTGAACCTGCTGCTGTTGCTGGCCGTGTTGGCGAGTGCGCTCTACCTGGTGAACTTGCAGTACGAATCACGCCGGCTGTTTTCTGCCCTGGACAAAGCCCATGGCGAGGCCCGCCGGCTGGAGACCGATCGGGAGCGCCTGCACCTGGAAAAACTCGCCCAGGCGACCCCGTCTCGGGTTGAAAAACTCGCTCGAGAGCGCCTGCAAATGCGCGGTGCCACGCCGGCCATCATCCACTATGTGGCCTCCGGCGCGCAGCCGGCGGCCAGTGCTGCGGCCACCGCTGCCAACACGGTTTCAGGCGGGGACCGGCCATGAGCCGCAGCATCAACTACAACGCCAGCCCGCTGCTCACCAGCCGTGCGCCGGTGTGGCGCAGCAAGCTGGTGGTGGGCGTGATTGCGCTCTTGTTTGGCCTGCTGGGCGCGCGCTCGGTTTACATCCAGGTCATCAACAACGACTTCTTTCAGCGCAAGGGCGAGGTGCGCTTTGCCCGTACCCTGGAGCTGCCCGCCAGCCGTGGTCGGGTGCTCGACCGCAACGGCCTGATTTTGGCCTCCAGCGTGCCCGTGCCCAGCATCTGGGCGGTGCCCGAAAACGTTGACCGCGACCCGGTTCGCCTGCAGCAGCTCGCCGCCCTGCTCGACATGTCCATGGTCGAGCTCGAACGCCTTCTGGCCGATGAGGAAAAGGGTTTTGTATCGCTCAAACGACAGGTCGATGTGGCCTTGGCCAAGGAAATTCGGGCGCTGGGCATCCGGGGCATTTACCAGCGCGAGGAATACAAGCGCCTGTACCCGGAGGGCGAATCCGCTGCCCATGTGGTGGGCTTTACCAATGTTGATGATCGCGGGCAGGAGGGCATTGAGCTGGCTTTCAACCAAGACTTGGCCGGACGCGCTGG
>CAMATS010000175.1 GCA_945861195.1 Rhodoferax sp. OV413 | reverse complement strand
TGGTCTTATTTTTGCAAAAAGGGAGGCGCATCATGCAAACTTGGCAAATGCAAGCCGCAAAGGCGCGGTTTTCTGAGCTGGTGAAACAAGCAGCGGACAGCGGTCCGCAAGAGATTACGCTGCACGGCCGCTCGGTGGCGGTGGTGGTGTCACGCGAGCTGTTTGACCGACTGATCGGCAACCCCGATTCGCTGGTGGACTTCATGCAGCAGTCGCCCCTGTGCGGGCAAGACGACCTGCAGTTTGAGCGCGACGCGAGCCTGCCGCGCGAGGCGACCTTTTGAGCTATCTGGTGGACACCAACGTGCTGTCTGAACTGCGGCGTAAGCAGCCACAGCCCGAAGTGGTGGCCTGGTTTGCCCAAAGGCCGCGACAGACGCTTTACCTCAGCGTGCTGACGCTGGGGGAAATCCGCAAAGGCATTGAAAAGCTGGGCGCGGCGCGACAGCAACCCTTGCTGGACTGGCTGGAAGTAGAACTGCCCAACTACTTTCTGGGCCGACTGCTGGCGGTTGACGCCCAAACTGCCGACCGCTGGGGCCGCCTGCTGGCCAGCGCTGGGCGCCCATTGCCTGCGGTGGACAGCCTGCTGGCTGCCACAGCGCTGCAACACGACTTAACGCTGGTGACACGCAACACCGCTGACTTTGCGGGCACCGGGGTGCGGTTGATCAACCCCTGGAACGGGTAGCGGCTGGCTGACATCAGCTCGGCCGCGCCTCGTACAGGTACGCCTTATCGGCCAAAAAGCACCCCCAGCAGCACGATGGCAACCACCAGCCACACCACCCAGCCCAAGCCGCCGCCTTTGCCAGCGCCGCCGCTGCCGGGGCTGCCCAAGCGCTAGCGGTACGACAGGCCGGTGCCTGGGATACCCACGATGCCAGTGGCTTTGCCGTCCTTGAGGTTGACCGACGCGCCGGGTCCACCCACCGTCCAGGAGGTGCCGCTTTTGCTCAGGTTCAGGGTGAGCCCTTTGAAGATGCGGATGCGCTTTTGGAAACGGAAACCCATGGTCTGTCCTCCTTGAGCCGGTTACATGGCCGGCAGTTTGTGGCCTATTATGGGCGGAGGTGGAGTCAGCTGGTGACCTTGGTGGCTACGTTTTTGGGTGGCCTATCTTGGGATGGCGTGCCGTAAGCGACGGGCGCTTTTGCATCTGTGTAGCGCGGCGGATTGGCAGTACATACATTTACCGTTGGCTGCTACCGGCCCAAAGCGAACAGCCCTAAGGCGACTCCTAGCCTGCCGCGATTGGGGACAAAGATCGTAGCCTTCCGAACGACATCTTTGGCTTCAAAGCGTCCGGCGGCGCTACAAAACAACTCTCCCGCACTCGTCTGAAATCAAGGTATAGCCGCTGAGCTATGCTCTCGTTGATGCAGTTTCGCTTCAATAGCCCAACCACCCGCGCCGCAGGCTGGATGGCCGGCTGGCTGACGCTGATGGTGGTGATCGCCGTTGCCGGGCGCGAGGCCGCGCGCGAACTGTCGGTGTTCCAGATCATGCTGCTTCGCTCTACTCTGGGCATGCTAATGCTCTGGCCGCTGGTACGCGCAGCAGGCGGTCTTATTGCGGTACGGACAGAACGGCTGCCTCAACACGCGCTGCGTAATGCTATTCACTATGCCGCGCAGTATGGTTGGTTTGTAGCCCTGACACTGATCCCGCTCGCAGAGTTGGTTTCCATTGAATTCACCATGCCGATATGGTCGGCGGCCCTGGCAGTAGTCTTTCTCGGTGAGCGAATGAGTGTTCGTAAGTGGTTCGCGGTGCTGCTAGGGCTAGTAGGTGTGGCAGTGATCGTGCGCCCCGGCGTGGGCGCGATGGACAGCGGGCAGATGATTGCGCTTGCCTCAGCCCTCGGGTTCGCAATCTCCATCGTGCTGGTGAAGTCCCTTACCCGCACGGATACAGCAGTGGCGATAAGTTTCTGGATGCTGGTGGTACAAAGCGCGATCGGGCTGGTGCCGGCGCTCATCGTCTGGCAATGGCCTTCTGTCCAAACCTGGGGTTGGGTAGTTGTGGTGGCGTTTTGCGGAACCTACTCGCATTACTGCTTCGCCAGGGCGATGCAGCTTGCAGATGCCACCGTTGTCGTACCGATGGACTTCCTGCGTGTGCCGTTGACCGCGCTCGTTGGCTGGCTGGCTTACTCGGAAAGATTGGATCTATTTACGTTGTTAGGCATTGGTCTGATTCTGACCGGGAACGTGCTGAACCTGGCTCGCCTGGCAACTGATGATGAGCGGGTTCAGCCCAAGGCGTAAGGTGCCGTCTATTTCGCACGAGGCTGTGGGCACCGGTTTGCGATCCGTACTCTTAGGCTTGTTGGCCATCCAGTGTAAAGAATCGAACGGCACGTAAGACATTAGCCAGTGACTGCACCTGGCCCAAAGCGGCCAAACTTGCCATGAAACGGATCGAAGGCCGAAGCTGAATTGGGACCGTCCATGTCAGCCTCGGCGGTTTGCAGCCGCTACCACAGAACAGTCAACTGCCACCGTACCCATCAAGCAGGCTGAGGCGACGCCTGCCAGGCAGCATGCTAGAGTTACCCCCATGAGAATCCTCCACACCATGCTCCGCGTCGGCAACCTGCAGCGCGCCATCGATTTCTACACCCAAATTCTCGGCATGACGTTGCTGCGCAAATCCGAGAACCCAGAGTACAAGTACACACTGGCTTTTCTGGGCTATGCCAGTAACCCCGAGCAGGCTGAGATAGAGCTCACCTACAACTGGGGCGTTGAGCAGTATGAGATGGGCACGGCCTACGGCCACATTGCCCTGGGCATGACCGATGTCTACGCCGCTTGCGAGCGCATCAAGGCGGCGGGCGGCAAGGTCACGCGTGAGGCTGGCCCGGTCAAGGGTGGCAGCACCATCATCGCCTTTGTCACAGACCCCGACGGCTACAAAATAGAGCTGATCCAGCGCTGAAGATGGGCGGCTCGCAGCAAGAGCGGCGCGGCGTTCTACTGGTCTTTGCTTCGGCGCTGACTTGGAGTTTCGGCGGTCCGATTGCCCGGTTTTTGAGCATCAGCGACAGCTGGACTGTGGTGTTTTGGCGCTCGCTCTTTGCCGCTTGTTTTTTATTTGGCTTCATGCTTTGGAGCCAGGGCAGGCAGGGCGCGCGCCAGCAACTGTTGGCGATGGGCTGGCCGGGCATCGGTGTGGGCCTGTGCTTTGCAACTGCCTCCACCTCCTTTGTCGTGGCCATGAGCTACACCACCATTGCCAACATTCTGCTGATGCAGGCCGGGGTGCCACTGATTGCCGCTCTGATGTCTTATCTGCTATTCCGCGAACGGGTGGCGCTTGGCACGTGGCTGGCAATTGCGGCGGTGATTGCAGGAGTTGCGGTGATGGTGTCAGAGTCCATCCAGGGCCGGGTCTCGCCGGTCGGCGACGGCCTGTCGCTGCTGATCGCACTTGCCTTTGCGTCCGCCACCGTCATCACCCGGCGCCACGCCAATGTCGGCATGACGCCGGCGGTTTGTCTGGGCACGGTGGTGGCGACCTGTGTGGCCGCTCCATTGGCCGGGAGTTTTGCGATCAGTCTGAGCGATGCTGGCCTCTTGTTCGTATTTGGCGCCTTCAACCTGGGCCTGGGCATGGCGTTTTTTGTCACGGGTGTGCGTCTGCTGCCCTCGACGCTGGCCGCCCTGATCGGCATTGCCGAACCGGTGCTCGGGCCGCTGTGGGTCTGGCTGGTGCACAACGAAGTGCCAGGGGAGCGCACCTTACTCGGTGGCGCCATGGTTTTTTTAGCGCTGCTGGCCCATCTGAGCTGGCAGTTCCGGCAACAAAGACCCAGCCAGCAGATGCCACCGGCTGAGCAAGGCCGGCTGCCTTAGCGGGATACCAACCGGGCAGCGGATCGGCGTTTGGTCCTATCATGAAGCTTTGCCGTCCCCATAAAGCGGCCCTGGAGACATCAGCATGATCGAGACAGGCACCAAGCGCGGCCGCCGCAGTGGCGGGCGCGAGCGCCGCGACCCCAATGCAAAGCCAACCGGGCCGGCGTACATCAAGCGGGTGATTCCGCCCTACGACATCATGGGCGAAGAAAGTCTGCTCAAGATCGAGGCCACGGCAGACCGCATCCTGGCCGAAGTGGGCTTGGACATCCGCGACGACGACGAGGCGCTGGCGCTGTTCAAAAAATCGGGTGCCAAGGTGGATGGCATGCGGGTGCGCTTTGAGCCCGGCCACCTGCAAGAGGTGCTCAAGACCGCGCCGCAAGAATTTACCCAGCACGCCCGCAACCCGGCCCGCTCGGTGCAGATTGGCGGCAACAGCGTGGTGTTCTCGCCGGCCTACGGCTCGCCCTTTGTGATGGACCTGGACCGGGGCCGGCGCTACGGCACGCTGGAAGACTTTCAAAACTTCATCAAACTGGCCTACAACTGCCCCTGGCTGCACCACAGCGGCGGAACGGTGTGCGAGCCGACCGATGTGCCCGTCAACAAGCGGCACCTGGACATGGTGTACGCCCACATGCGCTATTCAGACAAAGCCTACATGGGCTCCATCACCTCAGAGCAGCGCGCCGAAGACTCTATTGAGATGAGTCGCCTGCTGTTTGGGGCCGACTTTGTGGACCAGCACTGCGTGATTTTGGGCAATGTGAATGTCAACTCGCCGCTGCTGTGGGATGGCACCATGACCAAGTCGGCCCGGGCCTATGCCCGCGCCAACCAAGCGGCGGTGATCGTGCCCTTTATCCTGGGTGGTGCCATGGGGCCGGTCACCAACGCCGGCGCCATTGCCCAGGCCCATGCCGAAACCATGGTCGGCTGCGCCATGACGCAACTGGAGCGCCCCGGCGCGCCGGTGATTTACGGCAACTTTCTCTCCAGCATGTCACTGCGCTCGGGCTCACCCACCTTTGGCACGCCAGAGCCGGCCATCGGCTCCATGGTGGTGGGGCAGCTGGCGCGGCGGCTGAAGCTGCCGCTGCGCTGCGCCGGCTCGTTCACCACCTCCAAGCTGCCCGACGGGCAGGCCATGCAGGAGAGCGTGATGTCCATGCTGTCGGCGGTGCACTGTGGGGCCAACTTCATCCTGCACGCGGCCGGCTTTTTGGACGGCTTGCTGTCCATGAGCTACGAGAAGTTCATGATGGATGCTGACTTTTGCGGCGCCCTGCACAGCTACCTGGGCGGCGTGGTGGTGGACGACAACACGCTGGCCATGGGCGCGTTCCAGAGCGTCACCCCCGGTGGGCACTATTTGGGCAGTGACCACACCATGGCCAACTACACCACCGCCTTTTTCGACTCCAGCATCTCCGACAACACGCCCTTTGAGGCCTGGAATGAAGCCGGCAAGACAGACGCCGCCAGCCGCGCCAACAAACGCTGGAAAGCCTCGCTGGCCGAGTACGTGGCGCCGCCGCTGGACGAGGCGGTGGACGAATCGATCCGCGACTTTGTGGCCCGCAAGAAGGCCGCTATGACCGACCAATGGTATTGACGACCGTACTGAACACGGAGCCCCGCATGTCACTCGCCAACGACCCCCTGTTGCAGCCCTTTCAGCTCAAGCACCTGCGGCTGCGCAACCGCATCATGACCAGCTCGCACGAGCCGGCCTATGCCGAAGACGGCCTGCCCAAAGCCCGCTACCGCGCCTACCATGTGGAGCG
>CAMATS010000174.1 GCA_945861195.1 Rhodoferax sp. OV413 | reverse complement strand
GCTGAGCGACTTGAGGTTGTGCTCACGCGCGTTCACAATTTGGATGCTGTCCGATGCGCCCGAACCCTGGGCCACCGGCACCGTCTGGCGCACAAAGGCATAGGGCGCCATACTTTCGCTCACCGCATGCACTTGCGCCGTGGCCTGCGCGTACTCGCGCAGCGCCTGCCCGGTGTGCGAGCGGGGGTGGGCCATCAGGTCGGCCGGCGTGCCGAAGGCCACCAGTTCGCCCCCGGCCTCACCCCCCTCGGGACCCAGGTCAATCAGCCAGTCGCTGGCGCGGATCACGTCCAGGTTGTGCTCGATCACCAGCAGCGAATGGCCGGCGTCCAGCAGCTTGCGCAGGGCCCGCATCAGCTTGGCGATGTCGTCAAAGTGCAGGCCGGTGGTGGGCTCATCAAACATGAACAAGCAGCCCCGCCGCGCTGTCGCCTGGCGGCTGGCGCTGCCCGCCTTGGCGGCATCGGCCAGAAAGCCGGCGAGCTTGAGGCGCTGCGCCTCGCCGCCCGACAGGGTGGGCACCGGCTGGCCGAGCTTCACGTACTCCAGCCCGACATCCACAATGGGCTGAAGGGCACGGATCACGTCATGGTCTTTGGCAAACAAGGCAGCCGCTTCGCTCCCCGTCAGGTCCAGCTCATCGGCCACGTTGAGCAGCCGGTAATTGGAATCTGACCCCAATTTACGTTCGATCACCACCTCCAGAATTTCGGGGCGGTAGCGTTTGCCGTCGCAATCGGGGCAGCGCAGGTAGACGTCGCTCAGAAACTGCATCTCAACATGCTCAAAGCCAGAGCCGCCGCAGGTGGGACAGCGGCCATCGCCGCTGTTGGCGCTGAACTTGCCGGCGGTGTAGCCGCGCTGGCGCGACAGGGCGGCGTTGGCAAAGATCTCGCGCAGCGCGTCCCAGGCGCCCACGTAGCTGACCGGGTTGGAGCGCGCGGTCTTGCCAATGGGCGACTGGTCAACAAACACCACGTCGCTGAGCAGTTCAGCGCCCAGCAGGCGATCGTGCGCACCCGGGGTTTCGGTGGCCTTGCCAAAGTGGCGCAGCAGCGCTGGCGCCAAGATGTCTTGCACCAGGGTCGACTTGCCCGAACCACTGACGCCGGTGATACACACCAGGCGCTGCAGCGGCAGCTCGACCGAGATGTTTTTCAGGTTGTGCTCGCGCGCGCCTTCGAGCACCAGGCGCGGCGTGTTGTCGGCCACCAGCCGCGCAAAGCCAAGCCCGACCTGGCGCCGCCCACCCAGGTAGGCGCCGGTCAGGGTGTCGGCTTGGCGCAGGTCGGCGGTGCTGCCGTCAAACACAATCTGGCCGCCCCGCTCGCCTGGGCCGGGGCCCATGTCGATCATGCGGTCGGCCGCCAGCATCACCGCCGGGTCATGCTCCACCACCACCAGGGTGTTGCCGGCATCGCGCAGGCGCTGCATGGCCACAATGATGCGGTGCATGTCGCGCGGGTGCAGGCCGATGCTGGGCTCGTCCAGCACAAACAGGGTGTTGACCAACGAGGTGCCCAGGGCCGTGGTGAGGTTGATGCGCTGCACCTCGCCGCCAGACAGGGTGCGGCTCTGCCGGTCCAGCGTGAGGTAGCCGATGCCGACCTCGCACAAGTACTTGAGCCGGGTGCCGACCTCGTCAAACAACAGTTTGAGGGTTTGCAACTCGGCCTCGGACGTGACCACCGCCAGCGACGTGGCATTGGCTGCCAGTCGTGCCTGCATGGCCTCAAAAAACCGGCGCAACCGGTCCAGCGGCATCAGCATCAGGTCGTGCAGGCACAGGCCCGGCAGCGCTTCGAGCTGCTCGCGCGACCAGCCTACGCCAGCCGGCAGAAAGCGCTGGGCCGGCGGCAGCACGGCGTCGGCATCGGCGCAACTGCCAATGCGCCAGAGCAGGCTCTCGGTTTTCAGGCGGGCGCCGCTGCACACCGGGCAGGGGGTGTAGCTGCGGTACTTGGACAGCAGCACCCGGATGTGCATCTTGTAAGACTTGGTCTCCAGGTACTCAAAAAAACGTTTCACGCCAAACCAGTGCTGGTTCCACTTGCCGTTCCATTGCGGCGAGCCGTTGATCACCCAGTGCTGCTGCTGGGGTGTGAGCTTGTACCAGGGGGTGTCGCGCGGGATGCCGGCGGCTTCGGCGTGGCGCATCAGGTCGTCCTGGGCCTCCTGCCAGGCCGGGGTCTGGATCGGCTTGATGGCCCCGGCGCGCAGCGTGAGCTTGTCATTGGGGATCACCAAGCCGTAATCGACGCCGATCACCCGGCCGAAGCCGCGGCAGGTGTCGCAGGCGCCAACCGCCGAGTTGAAGGAAAACATCGAGGCGATTGGGTCAGCGTAGCGCAGGTCGCTGTCGGGGCAGTGCAGACCGGTGGAGAACTTCCATAGCTCGGCCACACTCTCGCCATCCACGCCCAGCACATACACCGCCAATCTGCCGCTGCCGCGCTTAAGTGCAGTTTCGATCGCCTCCACCACCCGCGCCCGCTCGGCGGTGGCCAGGCGGAACCGGTCTGCCACCACATCGAGCACCTTGCGCGGCCCGCTCGGGCTTGCCACCTCGCGCTCGGCCTGCACCCGGGTGAAGCCGCTGAGCGACAGCCACTGCGCCACCTCGTCCGGCGTGGCGCTGGCCGGCAGTTCCACCGGAAAAGTCAGCACCACCCGCGCCTCGGCCAAAGCCGGGCCGAGTGCGGCTTGGCGCGCCTGTAGCCCGGCGTAAATGCTGTCGGGGCTGTCATGCCGCACCGGCTGCGCGGTGACCCGGTCGAACAGTGCCCCGGCCCGGGCAAACAGCAGCTTGAGGTGGTCATTGAGCTCGGTCATGGTGCCCACCGTGGAGCGCGAGGAGCGCACCGGGTTGGTCTGGTCAATCGCAATCGCCGGCGGCACGCCGTCGACCCGGTCCACCGCCGGCTTGTCCATGCGGTCCAAAAACTGGCGCGCATAGGCCGAGAAGGTTTCCACATAGCGGCGCTGCCCTTCGGCGTACAAGGTGTCAAACACCAGGCTCGACTTGCCCGAGCCGCTGGGGCCCGTGACCACCGTCAGCTCGCCGGTGCGGATGTCCAGGTCCAGGTTTTTGAGGTTGTGCTGGCGCGCGCCGCGAATGCGGATAAAACCGTGGGGCATGGGGAGGTGTCTGTGCAGTGGGGGACGGACATTCTAGGCAGTCGGCCAGCGCTGATGCTGGCGCCTTGTTGTTCCCACTGAGCTTGGTTCGCCAAAAAAAGAACCCCGCCGGAGGCGGGGTTCAAATCCAAAGCCAGCGCTCTTTGCGCCAGCCTCAGGCTGGGCGAGGCTTAAGCCAGCTCAATGCCCAGCGCCTGCAGCGCCCATCTTGCCGTCCAGGCTCGGGTAGCGAACATGCTCCACGAGGTCCTGAATTTCTTTAGGCGGGTTTTTGGTGAGCAAAGACACCACGATGATGACTGCAAAGCCCAGCGGCACGCCAAAAAGACCGGCAGAGATGGGGGCAATATCCCACCACATATTGGCCTTGAGGATTTCCGGGGTGATGGCGGTACCAAAGGTTAGTTTGTAAAGCCAAGGTTGAGTGGTCACCATGTAGTACATGGTGACGCCCAAACCGGCAATCATCCCCAGGGACGCACCCCATTTGTTGGCGCGCTTCCAGAAGATCCCCAGCGTCAGCGCAGGGAAAAACGAGGCGGCAGCAAAAGAGAAAGCGGCCGACACCAGGAACAAAATATCCGCCGGCTTTTGCGCAGCCACATAAGCCGCTGCCAAGGCCACGACCAAGAGCAGCATCTTGGAAATCGTCACACGGCGCGCGGTGGATGCATTGGGGTCTAGCACCTTGTAATAGAGGTCGTGCGACAGCGCATTGGCAATCGTGAGCAGCAGGCCATCGGCAGTTGACAGCGCAGCCGCCAAGCCGCCAGCGGCAACCATGCCTGAGACCACATAGGGCAGGCCACCGATTTCAGGCGTGGCAAGCACAATGATGTCGCCGCCAATAGCGATCTCCGCCAATTGCAGAATGCCGTCTTTGTTGACATCCACCACCGAGAGCAGGGATTTGTCAACCGCGCTCCAGCGCGCGATCCACTCTGGCAATTTGTCAAAGGGAGTATTGACCAGTACCGTATAGACCTCGAACTTGGCCAATACAGCCAAGGCTGGCGCGGTGAAGTAGAGCAAGAAGATGAAGAACAGCGACCAGGCCACCGATTCGCGCGCCTCCCGCACCGATGGCACGGTGTAGTAGCGCATCAAGATGTGCGGCAAGGCGGCGGTACCTATCATCAGACAGAACACCAGCGCCATGAAGTTTTTGCGGGATATGTCCTGCGCTGCTTGGTCTTTGCCGGGGAACGGCTCGGCATGGCGGATGGGCGGGTTAGACCTGGCGGCGTTGGAGGTGCGGGCTGCGGTGTAGGCAGCCTTGGCCGCTGCTTCGTCCTTAGGCAGGGCATTCAGCGCAGCCTGAGCCGCATTGATATCGGCCACAGCACCATTGGCAGCTTTGAGGTCGTCGAGCTTCTTCTGAGCCGCTGCCGTATCGGCGGCCAAGGCCGCTGGCACGTCTTTGAGCTTTGCTGCAGCGTCTTCAGAGCGGGCCTTAAAGATGCCGCGCACTTCGAGCTCTTTGGGGTCTTTGAGCAGCACGTCCTCCTTGGCAGTCACTTTATCCAGCGTGAAGCCATACACAGCCTGGGGAATAGGCACGCCAGTGTGTTTTACTGATAGCCACACCACGGGCAACAAGTAGGCGATGATCAAAATAATGTACTGGGCCACCTGGGTCCAGGTGACCGCGCGCATGCCACCCAGGAAAGAGCAAACCAAAATGCCTGCAAGCCCGGCAAAAATACCCACTTCAAAAGCCAGGCCGGTCAGGCGTGCGGTGATCAGTCCAACGCCGTAAATTTGTGCCACCACGTAGGTGAATGAGCACAAGACAGCCGCCACCACGCCAATCAGGCGCGGCAGATTACCCTCAAAGCGCGCACCCAGAAAGTCGGGGATAGTGAACTGCCCAAACTTGCGCAAATAAGGCGCCAGAAACAGGGCCACGAGGCAGTAGCCGCCAGTCCAACCCAGAATGAACGCCAGACCACCATAGCCGGTGAGGTAGAGCGTGCCCGCCATGCCGATGAATGACGCTGCGCTCATCCAGTCTGCACCGGTGGCCATGCCGTTGTACATGGCTGGCACGCGCCGGCCCGCTACATAATATTCAGCAGCATCGTTGGTGCGGCTCAACACCCCGATGCCGGCATACAGCAGCACGGTGGCTGCCAGGAAAGAATAGCCAATCCAGGGCTTGGGCATGCCCATTTGCTCCAGAATAGCCAGCACGATCACAAAGACCGCAAAGCCTCCGGTGTACCAGGTGTAGACCTGATTAAGGCCTTTTTTAAAGTCGCTTTGCGACTGATTAGCGCTTCCAAACATGCTCATAGTGTTTCTCCTTCGGCAACGCCGTATTCAATGTCCAGGCGGTTCATGTAAGTGGCGTAGTACCAAATGATGAGGCAGTAAACAACCAGTGCTCCCTGAGCTGCCAGCCAGAAAGAGAAGGGCCAGCCAAAGAAGTTGAATGTCAGCTCGCGGGCGAAAAACACCAGCACAAACGTGACAAAAAACCATATGGCCAACAAGATGCCGGTTATGCGTAAATTTTTGCTCCAGTACTCCTGGTGCCTTGCT